>JBKOUP010000457.1:0-4675 GCA_046723495.1 Acidobacteriota bacterium | reverse complement strand
GAACGGGACGATGCTCGTGCCGTCGCGCCTGGTCATCATGCTCGCCGACGACCGCCTCTCGCCGCGCTGGCTGGCGCGCGTATCGCCGCGCACCGGCACGCCGATCGTCGGCCTCACCCTCACGCTCGCCGCCGGCCTCGTTCTCCTCGTCAGCGGGCAGATCTCGCTGGCGCTGAACATCGCCGTCTTCGCCCTGGTCGTCCTCTACTTCATCCATAGCATCGCCTTGATCCGCATCCCGCGCGCGCTGGCCGAGCAGGTCACGGTGGGCATCCCGCGATGGCTGCAGCTCCTCGCGGCCTGGCTGTCGATCGCGTCGATGGGAACGCTCATCGTTCTGCAGTTGCGCGACCGCAAGCTCATCAAGCTCGTCGCGGTGTGGTCGGCGATCGGTGTGGTCCTTTACGTCTCAAGCCGGATAGCGAACCGCAGGGCTGCCGGCCGGATAGAAAACGCCGAGGAGACGTAGCTCGCCGGGGCCGGTGTTCTCGACGCAGTGGTGCAGCGTGCGCGGCAGAAAAATGCACGAGCCGCGCGCGATCGGCGCGTCCGCCTCGCCGGCCTTGTGCATGACGCCGGTGCCGTCGAGGATGCAGAGCACCTCCTCGTAAAGGTGGAAGTGATCGGGGGCGCGCCCGGGCGGGATGGAGCCGACGAACATCGTCGTCTCGCTCTGGATCAGCTCGCGATACCAGCGGTCGCCGGTGCGCTGGACGGGCTGGTCGTCGAGACGGGCGATCGACACCGCCCCGCGCGCCGACGACGGGCACGCCGACACGACGACGGTCATGGCGCCGCGCAGATCGAGCGAAGCGCCCGGCGGGACGTGGATGGCCGTGTCGCGCCCGACCGCGGTGCCGTTCGCGCTGCCGCTGCCGTCGAAGACGTAGACGAGCTGCTCGACGGCCTCGTCGAACAGCGTGAGCTCGGAGACGTCGCCGATCGACAGCGACGGCGGCCCTTCGAACTTTCGCTCCATGCGTGCGATTATGGCGCGACACAGGGCGCAGGGCGCAGGGGGCAGGGCGCAGATGGTGGTCGTCGCGAGGACCCCATCTGCGCCCCGCGCCCTGCGCCCTGCCCCCTCCGATCGACGAGGGCGCAAAACGACGGCATCCGCGCCCGCAACCAGGACTTCATCCGCTACGAAGGCGTGGACAAGCGGCAGAGCTATCACCTCGCCGAGACGCCCGGCGACGACGAGTTCGACGACGACTTCGTTGTGCGCACCTGCGACATGCGCGCCCCGACGTTTGCGCGCGACCTCGGCGACGCCTTGCGCGAGATCGGCTTCGCCATCCTCGACGGGCACGGCGTCGACCCCGCGCTCTACGACGCGGCCGAGGCGCGCATCGAGGAGATCTTCACCCGGCTGACCCTTGACGAGAAGATGCGCTTCCGCGCGCAACGGCACGGCTCCGTCAACCAGGGCTACTTCCCGATCAAAGAGACGAGCAACATGCACCCCGACCTCGTCGAGGGTTGGGTCTTCTGCCGCCGGGCGTTCGAGCGGCCGGAGGAATTCTGGCCCGATCCCGCCGACGAAGCCTTCTTCCGCCAAATCGTCCAAGCGCACGAAAAACTCATCCTCCCCATCATGCAGTCGCTCCTCGCATATCTCGGCTGCGACGCCCACCTCTACGACCGCCCCCTCACCGGCACGAACTTCGGTCTCCGCCTGAACTACTACCCGCCGATGTCGGACGACGACGATGCCTCCGGCGCCGCGCGTCTCCTCGGCCACGAGGACGTCGACCTGTTCACGTTCCTCCCCGCGCCGCGCACCGAGGGCTTGCAGGTGCTGAACCGCCGCAACATGAAGTGGGTGCGCCTCACCCCGGCGCGCGGCACGATCATCCTCAACACCGGCGACTACATGCAGCGCATCAGCAACGACATCTTCCCCTCGACGACGCATCGCGTCAGCAAACCGCGCCATCCCGCCGAGCGGCGACGGCCGCGCGTGTCGCTGCCGATGGCCGTGTACGTTTGGGAAGAGCACGTGCTGGATGTACTGCCGTGCTGTGGCGAGCCGAAGTATCCGCCGGTGAAGGCGATCGAGTTTCACACGGGGATCACGAGCAAGTTCTATGGGGATGATTACGCGGTGAAGGCGTGAACGACGAGCTTCTCCGCTTTCGCGACCGCTTTCCCATCCTAAAAAAAACCAAGTACCTCGTCTCTCACTCCCTCGGCGCCATGCCCGAGGCCACGCGCGACGCCCTCGCCGAGTACGCCGACCTCTGGGCCACGCGCGGCGTGCGCGCCTGGGGCGACAAGTGGTGGCTGATGTCGATCGAGATCGGCGACATCGTGGCTCCGCTCATCGGCGCGGCGCGCGGCTCCGTCGTCATGCTCCCCAACGTCACCACCGCCGAGGCGGTCGTGCTCTCGTCGTACGACTACAGCGGCCGGCGCAACCGCGTCGTCACCGTCGACGGCGAGTTCCCCTCGGTCCGCTACATCTACGACCGCCTGGCCCAGCGCCTCGGCGCCGAGGTCGTGACCATCCCGCACGATCCCTCCGGCCTCGGCTTCGACCTCGAACGATTGCTCGACGCCATCGACGAGCGTACGCAGCTCGTCCCGCTCGCGCACATCCTCTTCGAGTCCTCGTTCATGATCGACGTCGAGGCCATCGCCAAGCGCTGCCGCGACGTCGGCGCCATGCTGGTGCTCGATGTTTTTCAGTCGGCGGGGATTGCTCCCGTCGACGTCCAAAAGTGGGACGTCCCGATCGCCGTCGGCGGTGTGCTCAAGTGGCTCTGCGGCGGGCCGGGCGGCACGTTCCTCTACGTCGATCCTGCGTTGCGCCCGAAGCTGGAGCCGGACTTCACCGGCTGGATGGCCCACGCCAATCCGTTCGGCTTCGAGCCGCCGCCGATGCGCTTCCGCGACGACGCCCTCCGCTTCGCCCTCGGCACGCCGCCGATTCCGGCGCTCTACGCCGCGCGCGAAGGTCCGAAGATCGTGGCCGAGGCGAACGTCGAGGCGATTCGAGCGAAGTCGCTGCGGCAAACGCAGCGCATCATCGACCACTGCGACAAACGCGGCATCGAGCTGCGCACGCCGCGCGAGCCGCAGCGCCGCGGCGGCTCGATCTCCATGCTCATCCCGCACGGCCGCGAAGTGGCCCTCGAGCTCAACGCCGAGGACATCGTCTGCGACTTTCGCCCGCACACCGGCGTGCGCTTCTCGCCGCATTTCTACACCACCGATGAGGAGATCGACGCCGCCTTTGACGTCGTCGACGATATCCTTCGCACAGAGCGATGGAAACGTCAGGAGGCTCGGCAGACCATCGTGACGTAGGCTGGAGCCGCGCGGCGCTGCTGCTCCTGCTCCTCTTCTTCGCCATCCCTGCCCGTGCCGACGAGCGCTTCCTCATCGAGCACATCGACGTCCAGCACCTCGTGCACGCCTCCGCCGACGTCATCCGCGCCGAGTCGCGCCTGCGCGAGGGGGAGCGCTACGACGAGAGCGAGCTCCGCGATGCCAACAACCGCATCAAGCGTCTTCCCTTCATCCTCGACGCCGTCTTCCGGCTCGAGCGCGGCAGCGTCCGCGACGCCTACGTCCTCGTCATCGCCGTCAACGAGACCAAGCCGTTCTTCTATCTCTTCGATGGCGTGCTCTATCGCCGTAGCCGGCCAGCGATCGAGATCGACACTGAGAACGCCATCCTCGCCGGCGGGCGCTGGTTTGCCGCGCCGCACGACGTCTTCCACGCCGCGGCCATCCTCCATGCCGCCGAGCGCCCCTTCGAATCCGACTACGCCTCCGTACAAGCCGGCTACACCCGCTACGGCCTCCTCGGCGACCGTGCCTTCGCCACGATCACCAGCGACCGCATCATCGGCGCGCACACCAGCAGAAAGATCCTGCCCGGCGCGGTCATCGGCGTCTCCCTCGCGCCGAAGAACACGCTGACGATCTCGTACACGACCTACGACCTCGAGTTCCTGCAGCGCCGCGCCGGCCGCATCTTCGAGGCCCGCTTCGCTCACAACACCACGAACCATCCCTTTTTCCCGACCGAGGGAACGCTGCTGAGCGTTGCCGCCGTCGTGGCCCGTACCGACACCGTCATCAACAAGCAGCCTACGCACACCTTCGACGCTGGCCTCGACGCGCATGCCGCGGAGTATTGGCCGCTCAGCCCGCGCACGACGGCCGCGGCCGTCGTCGACGGCGGGATCCTGCGCAGCAACGCGCACGGCGGCCTGAACGCCCTCGGCCTCACCGGCTACGGCTCGGCGATGCTGCGGCTGTCGCGCGCGCTGCGCGACCCGAACGATCCCGACGTTCAGGACCGCGCCGAGCTGACCCTGCGCGCCGTCTCGCGCCAGTTCGACGTCTCGCCGTTCCGCCGCGACAGCTCGCTGCAGCTCAGCGCGGCCTGGGTGCATCGCAACGCCTGGGGCTTCGTACGCCTCGGACTGGGCTACGCATGGTGAGGGGCACGCTTGCGCTGTTCGTCTTCCTCGCCGCGGCCGCCGCCCCCGACCATCCCGTCCTCACCGTCGCCGGCGACCGCGTCCTCGTCGCGCTCCCGACATCGATCCTCAAACAACGCGAAGTGCGCGCCCGGCTCGAATCGGCGCTGACGACGACCTTCATCGTCAAGACCCGCGACGCCGCCGCGCGCATCGAGGTCCGCTACGACCTATGGGAC
>JBKOUP010000106.1:0-13231 GCA_046723495.1 Acidobacteriota bacterium | reverse complement strand
GCGGAGGGCGGAGCGGATGCTTGACCCGAGCCCGGCGTCGAAATAGCCTTACGCGCCCGTTGGTTAAAGGCGATCCGCGTGCCTCCATAGCTCAATTGGTAGAGCAGCAGACTCTTAATCTGTTGGTTCCAGGTTCGAGTCCTGGTGGGGGCACCAACCTTTTGAAAGGACCGCCGCCGGTCCTTTTTTTGTATCGCGCGAAAGTGGCGGAATTGGCAGACGCGCTGGACTTAGGATCCAGTGGCCGAGAGGCCGTGGGGGTTCGAGTCCCCCCTTTCGCATTCTCAATTCTCCATTCGCTATTCGCTATTCGAACCTGAAAGCTGAGAAATGCTGCTGAACTACGAAGATCTCTCCCCGGTGAAAAAAACCGTCGAAGTCGAGATCCCCGCCGACCTCCTCTCCCCCGAGGCCAAGCGCGTCACGACCGAATTCGGCCGCCAGGCCAAGATTCCCGGCTTCCGCCCGGGCAAGATTCCGCCGGCGGTCGTGCGCAACCGCTTCGCCAAGGACATCCAGGACGAGGTCCTCAACCGCCTCCTGGCGCGAACGTTCGCCGAGGCCGTGCGGGAGAAGGGCGTCGAGCCGGTGGGCGAGCCGCGGCTCGAGCACATCGATGCCTACGTCGAGGGGGCGCCGCTCAAGTACAAGGCCGAGTTCGAGGTCAAGCCGCGCATCGACCTCGGCGACTACCGCGGCCTCGAGATCGACGATCCGAAGATCGAGGTCAGCGAGCACGACGTCGAGTCGATGATCGAGCGCCTCCGCGAGCAGGCCAGCGCCTACCGCGTCGAGAGCGAGCGCGGGCTCGAGGACGGCGACTTCGCCATCATCGACCTCACCATCTCCGGCGACGGCATCGAGCCCGAGCCGCGCTCCGGGCACTTCAAGCTCGGCGAGGAGACGCCGATGCCGGAGCTCCACAACGTGCTGCGCGGCAAGCGGCCCGGCGAGAAGGCCGAGTTCGACCACGCCTACGGCGACGATGCCCAGAACGAGAATTACCGCGGCAAGACGCTGCACCACGAGGTCGAGCTGAAGGAGATCCGCGTCCAGGAAAAACCCGAGGTCGACGACGGCTTCGCCCAAAGCACGGGCGGATGGGAAAGCGTCGAGCAGATGCGCGAGGCCATCGCCGCCGACATCCGCAAGCATCGCGAGCACGAGGCCCTGCGGCTCAAGAAGCAGCAGATCGGCGATCGCCTGCTGGCCCTGCACCACTTCGACGTGCCGGTCACGCTGGTCGAGGAAGAGCTCGGGAAGTCGCTGCAGAACTACGCGCGCTTCCTGGCTTCGCAGGGCATCGACCTGGAGAAGGCGGAGATCGACTGGACGAAGCTGCGCGACGAGTTCCGCCCCGAGGCGGAGAAGCGTGCCCGGCGGGCACTGATCCTGGAAGCGATCGCGAAGAAGGAGACCCTCATCGCCGCGGACGCCGAGGTTGACCGCGAGATCCGGCGCGCCGCGCAGGAGAACGGGCGCGACTTCGCCGAGGTCAAGCACCGGTTGAAGCACGAGGGCGGCTACGAGGCGCTGCGGGAGTCGCTCAGCCAGGAGAAGGCGCTCGACTTCGTGCTCGAACAGGCTACGACGCGGGAGGCGTAGGAATTCGCGTTTGTTGAGTAGGATTGAAGCGAACGCAAGGAGAGCACTGAATGATCACGATTCCCTGGGTCGTGGAGCAGACCAGCCGCGGCGAGCGCACCTACGACATCTTCTCCCGCCTGCTCAAAGACAACGTCATCTTCCTCGGCCAGCCGGTCGACGACACCGTCTCGAACATCATCATCGCCCAGCTCCTCTTCCTCGAGGCCGAGAACCCCGAGAAGGACATCTCCGTCTACATCAACTCGCCGGGCGGCTCGATCACCGCGGGGTTGGCCATCTACGACACGATGCAGTACGTCAAGCCCGACATCCAGACCATCTGCCTCGGCCAGGCCGCCTCGATGGCGGCGGTGCTTCTCGCGGCCGGCAAGAAGGGGAAGCGCTACGCCCTGCCGAACTCGCGCGTGCTCATTCACCAGCCGCTGATGCACGGCCTCGGCGGGCAGGCCACGGAGATCGACATCCACGCCAAGGACATCATGCGCATGAAGTCGCGCATGAATCAGATCCTGGCCGATCACACCGGGCAGCCGGTGGAGAAGATCGACCGCGACACCGATCGCGACTACATCCTCCAGGCGCAGGAAGCGGTGGACTACGGCCTCGTCGATCAGGTCATCGCCAAGCGCGAAGTCGAACAGTTCGCGCTGGCAAGGCGTGACTGATGGAATGGCATCACGGATGTGTCAGTTGACTTGCGCGAAACTCGGGGCAACAATTCCTGAGGACTCCAGAAAAGGACCCGATCGGACATGTCGAAAAAGGGGAACACCGGCGACGTACTGCGCTGCAGCTTCTGCAATAAGTCGCAGCGGGACGTAAAGAAACTCATCGCCGGCCCCACGGTCTACATCTGCGACGAGTGCGTCGACATCTGTCTCGACATCATCGCCGAGGACCGCAAGGACGAGCCGGGCAGCCTCGAGGGCGCCGGGCACCTGCCGAAGCCGAAAGAGATCAAGGAGTTCCTCGACCTCTACGTCATCGGCCAGGAGCGGGCCAAGAAGAAGCTCGCCGTCGCCGTCTACAACCACTACAAGCGCATCGACTACCACTCCCGCAACACGCGCCAGGACGTCGAGCTGCAGAAGTCGAACATCCTCCTGATCGGCCCGACCGGCACGGGGAAGACGCTGCTGGCCCAGACGCTGGCGCGGATGCTCTCGGTGCCGTTCACGATCGTCGACGCCACCACCCTCACCGAGGCCGGCTACGTCGGCGAGGACGTCGAGAACATCATCCTCAAGCTCTACCAGGCCGCCGGCAATGACAAAGAGAAGACCCAGCGCGGCATCGTCTACATCGACGAGGTCGACAAGATCTGCCGCAAGGGCGACAACCCGTCGATCACGCGCGACGTCTCCGGCGAGGGCGTGCAGCAGGCGCTGCTGAAGATCCTCGAGGGGACGGTGGCGAACGTTCCGCCGCAGGGCGGGCGCAAGCATCCGCACCAGGAGTTCATCCAGATCGACACGACGAACATCCTCTTCATCTGCGGCGGCGCGTTCGTCGGCCTCGACGGGGTGATCGAGCGGCGGCTGTCGTCGACGTCGATGGGCTTCGGGGCGAAGATCGCCACGAAGAAAGAGAAGCGGACGGGCGAGCTCCTGGCCCAGGTGCACCCCGAGGACCTGATCAAGTTCGGGCTGATTCCGGAGTTCGTCGGCCGTCTACCGGTCGTAGCGACGCTGGCGGAGCTCGACAAGGGCGCCCTCATCGAGATCCTGCGCGAGCCGAAAAATTCGCTCGTGCGCCAATATCAAACGATCATGGGCTTCGAGAACGTGGTGCTGAAGTTCACCGACGACGCCCTCGAAGCCATCGCCGAGGAGGCGCTCAAGCGCAACGTCGGCGCGCGCGGGCTGAAGATCATCATCGAAGAGCTGATGCTGGAGATCATGTACACGATCCCCTCGCAGGACGCCATCAGCGAGTGCGTCATCACCCGCGAGGTCGTGATCAACCGCAGCCAGCCGATCACGCTGTACCGGAAAGCGGGATAGTGAAAACCAGAAACCAGAAACCAGAAACCAGAATCGAGGCCGTTCTGGTTTCTGGTTTCTGGTTTCTGGTTTATTGCGGGACTTTCCCGGCGGCGTCGCCGTGTTAACCGACTGACCAATATGTCCAACGACCTCAAGAGAAACGCTCCTCTGCCGCTCGTTCCCCTGCGCGACATGGTCGTCTTCCCCTCGATGATGGCGCCGTTCGTCGTCGGACGCCGCGCCTCCATCCTCGCGCTCGAGGCCACGCTCTCCACCTCGGAGAAGAAGATCTTCCTGGCCACCCAGAAGGACCCGAAGATCGACGACCCGTCGATGGACGAGATCTACCAGATCGGCGTCGTGGCCACGGTCGTCCAGAACCTGAAGCTCCCGAACTCGAACGTGAAGGTCATGGTCGAGGGGCTGACCCGCGCCGAGATCGTGTCCTCGTCGGAAGCGAACGGCTACGTCTCCGTCACCGTGCGCGAGCTCGACACCAAGGTCGCCCTGACTTCCGAGGTCTCGCAGTACATGCAGAAGCTCGTGGAGATCTTCGAGCAGTACGCGAAGCTCTCCCACCACCTGGCCTTCGAAGGGGTCATGTCGACGCTGAAGCTCGACGATCCCGACCGCTTCGCCGACACGCTGGCCTCGCACCTCCTCATTGCCACGCTGGAGAAGCAGCAGCTCCTGGAGACGACCTCGCCGTACGAGCGGCTGCAGAAGCTGCAGGACTTCCTGGAGATCGAGATCGAGAAGATCAACATCGACAAGCGCATCAACTCCAAAGTCAAAAAGCAGATGGAGCGGGCCCAGAAGGAGTACTACCTCAACGAGAAGATCAAGGCCATCCACCACGAGCTGGGCCGCAAGGACGACCGCTCGGACGAGATCGAGGAGCTCCGCCAGAAGATCGAAGAGGCGGGGATGCCGAAGGAGACGAAGGAAAAGGCAATGCAGGAGCTGAAGAGGCTCGAAGCAATGCCGGGCGTCTCCGCCGAGGCCACCGTCTCGCGCAACTACATCGAGTGGCTCGTCTCCGTCCCCTGGAAGAAGTCGTCGAAGGAAATCAAGGACATCGACCTGGCCGAGCAGATCCTCAACGAGGACCACTTCGGCCTCGAAAAAATCAAAGAGCGCATCCTGGAGTTCCTGGCGGTGCGCCAGCTGGTGAAGCAGCCGAAGGGAACGATCCTCTGCTTCGTCGGCCCGCCGGGCGTCGGCAAGACGTCGCTGGCGAAGTCGATCGCCCGGGCCACGGGACGCAAGTTCGTCCGCCTGTCGCTCGGCGGCGTGCGCGACGAGGCCGAGATCCGCGGCCACCGGCGCACCTACATCGGCGCCTTCCCGGGCCAGATCATCCAGCGGATGAAGAAGGCCGGCACGGTCAACCCGGTGTTCCTCCTTGACGAGGTCGACAAGATGTCGATGGACTTCCGCGGCGATCCCTCCGCGGCGCTCCTCGAGGTGCTCGACCCCGAGCAGAACAACACCTTCACCGATCACTACCTCGACGTCGAGTACGACCTCTCCAAGGTCATGTTCATCGCCACGGCGAACGTGGTGCACACGATCCCGGCGCCGCTGAAAGACCGCATGGAGATCATCTCCCTCTCCGGCTACACGCATCTGGAGAAGCTGGCCATCGGCCGGCAGTTCCTGATCCCGAAGCAGAAGGCGGAGCAGGGGCTGGAAGAGGCGAAGATCGCCTTCGACGACAGCGCCCTCGAGGAGTTGATCGACTCCTACACGCGCGAGGCCGGCGTCCGCAACCTCGAGCGCGAGGTCGGCTCGGTGCTGCGCAAGGTAGCGCGCTCGGTGGTGCAGCAGGGCCCCGATTTCACGATCAAGATCGACCGCCTGAAGGTCCGCGAGCTCCTCGGCAAGCCGAAGTTCCGCTCGCAGCGGCAGCATGACCGCGCCGAGATCGGCCTGGCCACCGGATTGGCGTGGACCGAGGTCGGCGGCGAGATCCTGTCGACGGAGGTGGCGATCTCGCGCGGCAAGGGCAATCTCACCCTGACCGGCAAGCTCGGCGACGTGATGCAGGAGTCGGCGCGCGCGGCGCTGAGCTATGTCCGCTCGCGCGCGGAGCTCTTCGGCCTCGACCCCGACTTCCACGCCGCGCTCGACATCCACGTCCACGTCCCCGAGGGAGCGATCCCGAAGGACGGCCCCTCGGCGGGCATCACCATGGCCACGGCGCTGCTCTCCGCGGTCACGCGCATCCCGGTGCACCGCGACATCGCCATGACCGGCGAGATCACCCTGCGCGGCAAAGTCCTCCCGGTCGGCGGCGTGAAGGACAAGATCCTCGCCGCGGTCCGCGCCGGCATCAACCGCATCATCCTGCCGGCCGACAACGAGCGCGATCTCGAGGAGATCCCCACCGACGTCCGCGAAAAGATGGAGTTCCATCTCGTCGAGTCGATGGACGACGTCATTCCCGTGGCACTCGATGGCACGATTGTTCCATTGGCTGCGAAGACGACTCCCGAGCCAGAAAAGATCATTGAGCCTTCGATGACGCATTGAATTTAGGGCGCGGGGCGCAGGGGGCAGGGCGCAGATGATGTTCTTGCCCGTGCACGAGCGGCCGGCAGGACAACCACCTGCGCCCCGCCCCCTGCGCCCTGCCCCCTCGGTTTGACATCCGCAAGAATATCGGCACAATCAACGCCGTTACTTTCACGACACTTCAGGGTTCTTCTGCGTAGCACCACCCGCTTCGCATCGCCGAAGCACGACAATCATCCAATTGGAAATTCGATCGGTAGAGTTTTACCGGGCGGCGTACAAGGCTGAGGATTTCCCGACGGACAAGCGGCCCCAGTTCGCATTGATCGGCCGCAGCAACGTCGGGAAATCGAGCCTGATCAACGCCGTCCTCAATCGAAAAGCCGTGGCACGCGTGAGTCAGACTCCGGGAAAGACACAGGCCATTCACTTCTACCTGGTGAACGGACGGTTTCACATCGTCGACCTGCCGGGGTACGGCTACGCGAAGGTGCCGAAATCAATGGTGCGCTCCTGGGGCGAGCTGGTTCGCGGGTATCTCGAAAGCGCCGAGGCGCTGAAAGAGATCTTCCTGCTCATCGACGCCCGCCGCGTGCCGGGAGAGCACGACCTGCAGATGCACCGCTGGGCGCGCGACGCTTCGATCGAAGAGCGCGTGATCCTGACCAAGAGCGACAAGTTGTCGGGCGCGCAGCTCGTCCGGAGCCGCGCGGCCATCGCCGCCGATCTGGACATCGGCGTCGACGACATCATCCCGTTTTCCGCAGTGACGAAAAAAGGAGTGCACGAGGTGCGGCGCGACATCGCCGCGCGCCTCTGAACGAGGGGACCATGGACGAAACGAACGACATGACAGCGACAGCGTTGGAAGAAGCCCCGGCCGAGAAGCCCGAGAAGCCGAAACGCGCGCCGCGAAAGAAGAACGGAAGCGGGCCGGTGCCCGCGATTGTCGAGGCGGAAGCGACGCAGCCTCCGACCGAGCCGCCCGCGCCCGCCGTGGTCGAGGACGACCACGAGCCAGCAGGCGAGCCGCCTGTGCTCCAAAAGACGCCGGCTGCCGAGACGCTCGACATCCGCGTGCTCAAGGAGATGAAGCTCACCGACCTCACGCGCGTGGCCAAGGAGCTCGGCGTCGAGAACGCCACCGGCATGCGCAAGCAGGACCTGATCTTCTCGATCCTGCAGGCCCAGACCGAGAAATCGGGCCTCATCTTTTCCGAGGGAGTTCTGGAATGCCTGCCGGACGGATTCGGCTTCCTGCGCGCTCCCGAGTACAACTACCTTCCCGGCCCGGACGACATCTACGTCTCCCCGTCGCAGATCCGGCGCTTCGACCTCCGCACCGGCGACACCGTCTCCGGCCAGGTCCGCCCGCCGAAGGAAGGGGAGCGCTACTTCGCCCTCATCAAAGTCGAAGCCGTGAACTTCGAGCACCCCGACGTGGCCCGCGAGAAGATCCTCTTCGACAACCTCACCCCGCTCTACCCGGAGAACCGCGTCCGCCTCGAGTCGCCGAACATGTCTTCGCGCGTGCTCGACCTGATCGCCCCGGTGGGCAAGGGGCAGCGCGGCCTCATCGTCGCCCCGCCGCGCACCGGCAAGACCATGCTCCTGCAGGCCATGGCCAACGCCATCACCGCGAACCATCCGGAGATCACGCTGATCGTGCTGCTCATCGACGAGCGCCCCGAGGAAGTCACGGACATGCAGCGCAACGTCAAGGGCGAGGTCATCTCCTCGACCTTCGACGAGCCGGCCTCGCGCCACGTGCAGGTCGCGGAGATGGTCATCGAGAAGGCCAAGCGCCTCGTCGAGCACAAGCGCGACGTCGTCATCCTCCTCGACTCCATCACCCGCCTGGCTCGCGCCTACAACACCGTCGTGCCGCCGTCGGGCAAGGTGCTGTCGGGCGGCGTCGACTCCAACGCCCTGCAGCGCCCCAAGCGCTTCTTCGGCTCGGCGCGCAACGTCGAGGAAGGGGGCTCGCTGACGATCATCGCCACCGCCCTGATCGACACCGGCTCGCGCATGGACGACGTCATCTTCGAGGAGTTCAAGGGCACCGGCAACATGGAGGTGCACCTCGACCGCAAGCTCTCCGACAAGCGCGTCTTCCCGGCCATCGACATCAACAAGTCGGGCACGCGCAAGGAGGAGCTGCTGCTGGAGAAGCCGGAGCTCAACCGCATCTGGGTGCTGCGCAAGGTCTTCTCGCCGCTCTCCACCGTCGAGTCGATGGAGCTGCTGATCGAGAAGCTGGAGAAGACGCGCAGCAACACGGAGTTCCTGAACTCGATGTCGTCGATGTGAGACCTCTTCAAAATGTGGCGCGGACTTCAGTCCGCGCGGACGTCCGCGCGGGCGGGATGAATCCCGCCCCACATTTTGCGGCGATCGCCGCGCTATGGCTGTGGTGCCTGCTGCTGCTCCTCACGCACGCGGCCGCGCGGTCGCCGTACTCGTACGGCTGGGCGATCTTCGGAAAGCCCGCCATGCGCGTCCTCGGCGCGGTGGTGAATCCCGACGCCATCGGCATGGTCCCGGTGGCGCGGTACTTCTACGACGCCCAGCCGCCGGTGACCTGGCGCGGCGCGCCGAATTTCCGCCTGCCGCTGCACGGCTTCGTGGTGTCGGTGCTGATGCCGTTCACGCGTTCGACGCTGCTGGCGAACTACGCCGCGAACCTCGGCGCGCTGATGCTGCTCAGCTTCGTTGCCATTCGCCTCTGCGAGCGCTATCGATTGCCGCTCCTGCCGTCGACGGTGGCGCTGATGACGTTCCTGGCCCTGCCGTGGGTCGTGACCTACGTCGGCCAGCCGATGCACTACATCGTGGCCACGACGATCAACTTCCTCGTCGTGATCGCGGCCTTTGCGCTCGACGAGGACGACCTGCGCCGCCCGCTCGTCGCCGGCGTGCTCGTCGCCATCGTCCTCCTCAATTACGACCCGTACATCTACGCGATCGCGCTCGCCGTCTGGGTCGCGCGCTTCCGCCGCGTCCGCGACTATGCCGTCTTCATCGCCGTGGCCGTGCTGCCGATCGTGGCCTGGACCGCATACATCCGCTACGCCAGCGACGACACGCTCTCGCGCCAGACGGAGCGCTCCTTCATCAAGCCGATCGTCGACGCCTGGACGGAGTTTCTCCGCCACCCGCTGCAGCACGCCGCGCAGCCGTTCCTGGCCGGCCACATCGGCCTGCACGTCGGCACGCACCTGATCCTCGCCGAGGTCTGGTGGCCGCTGCTCCTCGTCCTCGCCGCCGCGCTCTGGCGCCTCGGCGACCGCATTCCGCGCAGCCGCCGGACGGCGCTGCTCGTGCTGCTCGTCGCCGTCTACGCCGTCCACCAATTCGGCACCGCTGCCTTCGACTGGGAGAACAACCCCCGCCGCGCCCTGCCGGTCGTGCTGACCGCCGGCTTCGCCTACTGCTGGTGCGCCGCCGAGCTCTGGCCGCGCCGCGGCTGGCGCATCGCTTTCGTCGCCGTCCTCGCCGTCTGCATGTTCCTGACGATGGCGGACACGCTCTTCGACATGCCGGTGATGACGTTCTTCTCGACCGGCCAGGCGATCAACTTCCATCCTCGCTATGCCCTCCAGCTGCGCTGGCTGACGATGAGCTCCATGCCGGCACTGATGCACGACGAAGCGGTGAACTGGCACGACCTCGGCCGCATCTCCCCAACGGCGCGCTTCTTCCCGCTGCAGCTCTTCATGCTCTTCTTCTGCTGCGCGCTGCTGTGGGCGCTGTCGCGCGCGCGGCTCCTCCCGCGGCACGCCGCGACCGTCGGCGCGATCCTCTGGCTGGCGAGTTTGGTGCGCTTCCTATGAGGATCGCCGTCGCCATCGCCACGCTGCTGACACTGCCGCTCGTGACGCGGACGCCGTCGCTGACGACGGCGATCACGTTCCTGGCGGTGCTGACGGCGCTGGCAATCGACGAGGACCACAAGCTTCGCCCGCTCCTCCTCGGCCTGCTCGTCGCCGTCGTCGTCCTCGTCAACGACGATCCGCTCGTCTACGCCGCCGCGATCGTCGTCGCCGCGCGCTTTCGCCGCGCCCGCGACTACGCCGTCTTCGCCGCCGCCGCGGTCATCCCGGCCGCCGCGTGGTACTGGCACACGCGGACGCTGCCGTCGATCAGCCACTGGATCCTCCTCGGCTGGAGCGACATCAACGTGCTGCAACCGTTCATCGCCGCGCAGGTGGCGCTGCACATCGAGACGCACTACGTCATCGCCGAGGTTTACTGGCCGCTGCTGCTGACGGGCCTGGCCGGGATGTGGGTCCTGCGCAACGACATCCCGCGCAGCTGGCGGACGGCGCTGCTCGCTGCGCTCGTCATCGTCTTCGCGCTGCAGCAGTTCATCGTCGCCCCCTTCGACACGGCGAACGACCCCCGCCGCGCTCTTCCCGTCGTCCTCGCCTTCGCCGTCGCCTATTGCTGGGTCGTCGTCAAACTCTGGCCCCGACGCGCGTGGCGCATCGCCTTCATCGCCGTCTTCGTGATCTGCGTGCTCGCCGGCTTCTCGAAGAAAACCGCCTGGCTCACGACCTCGCAGGCCATCGAGGGGAACCCGAAAGACGCGATGCGTTGACCCGGAAGGAGTGTAGCGGCCGGCGTTGTTGTGTACTCTCAGCTCAATGGCCAAAAAGCGTTCCCGCCTCAAGGACTTCCTCTGGCGCCACTCCGCCGGCATCGCCTTCACCGTGATGGTCGTCTTCGTCGCCTTCATCGGCTTCGTCGGCTACACCTACGTCGTCATCACCAAGAAATTCGACTCCAGCCGGCGCTGGGACCTGCCGAGCCGCATCTACTCCGACGCCACGCCGATCGTCCCCGGGCTGGAGCTGCCGCGCGAGCTGCTCGAGCCGCGCCTCAACCACGTCGGCTATCACGTCGTCGGCGAACGCGTCGCCAACCCGGGCGACTACCGCTACGTCAACGGCAACCTCGAGATCTACCTGCAGAACTTCGAGTATCCGGACATCGAGTTCCGCGCCGTCCCCGTCGTCGTCGGCTTCGACGGCGAGACGGTGCGCGACGTCCGCCGCCTCGACGACGGCGTCACCCTGCGCGGCGTGCGCATCGAGCCGGAGCTGATCACGTCGATCTACAACAACGAGATGGAGGACCGCGTCCCGGTCGCGCTCACCGCGGTGCCGAAGGTGGTGCAGGACGCCATCATTGCCACCGAGGACAAGAACTTCTACCACCACAAAGGCATCTCCATCCGCGGCACCATCGGCGCTGCACTCACGGACCTCAAGAACAAGAACCTCTCCCACGGCGGCTCGACGCTGACGCAGCAGCTCATCAAGAACCTCTACCTGAATCCGGAGCGGACCTGGCGGCGGAAGATCACCGAAGCGCTGATGGCGGTGCTGCTGGAGATCCGCTACACGAAGCCGCAGATCCTCGAGGCGTACCTCAACGAGGCCTACCTCGGCCAGAACGGCTCGGTGCAGATCATCGGCGTCGAGGACGCCGCGCAGGTCTACTTCGGCAAGCACGTGACGTATCTGACGCTGCCGGAGGCCGCGACGCTGGCGGCGATCATCAAGTCGCCGAACGTGCTGAACCCGCTCAAATATCCCGAGCGCACCAAGCCGGAGCGCGACATCGTCCTGCGACTGATGCACGACCAGCGCTACATCAACGACGCCGAGTACGCGGCCGCCGTGGCCTCGCCGTTGACGACGGCGCGCTTCCCGAAGACGTCGCGCAGCGCGCCGTTCTTCGTCGACCTCGTGCTCAAGCAGCTGCGCGAGACCTATCCCGAGACGCAGCTGAAAACCGAGGGGCTGCGCGTCTTCACGACGCTCGACACCATCATGCAGCGCTCCGCCGAGCAGGCCCTCGACAGCGGCGTCGACGGCCTCAATCGCAAGTACTCGTACCTGCGCAAGTCGCCGACGCCGCTCGAGGGCGTCATGCTGACGATCCAGCCCGGCACCGGCTACGTGAAGGCCCTCGTCGGCGGGCGCAACTACTCGAAGACGCAGTTCAACCGCGCCATCCAGGCCCGCCGCCAGCCGGGATCGCTCTTCAAGCCGTTCGTCTATGCCACGGCCATGGACCCGGCGCGCGGACAGCAGGCCTTCACCGCGGCCACGGTGCTCGACGATTCGCCGATCAGCGTGCAGACGGGGACGGCCATCTGGTCGCCGCAGAACTACGACCTGAAGTTCCACGGCCGCGTGAGCGTGCGCGAGGCGCTGGCGCACTCGTACAACATCCCCGCGGTGCGCGCGGCCATCGACGCCGGCGTGCCGAACGTGATCAAGACAGCGTCGACGATCGGCATCGAGTCGCGCCTGGCGCCGTATCCGTCGGTGTCGCTCGGCTCGTTCGAAGTCACGCCGCTGGAGATCGCCTACGCCTACTCCGCCTTCGCCAACCTCGGCGTCAAAGCCGAGCCGGTGTCGATCCTGGCGGTGTCGACGCGCGACGGCAAACTGCTGGAGTCGCGCGAGGTGAAGATGAAGCGCGTGGCCTCGACGGCGGTCTGCTACGTGATGGACAACATCCTCCAGGACGTTTTCAAGTACGGGACGGCGGCGAAGGCCCGCTCGCTCGGCTTCGACCGCCCGTACGCGGGGAAGACCGGGACGACGAGCAATTACCGCGACGCCTGGTTCATCGGCTTCTCGCCGCGCATCCTGTCGTTGGTGTGGGTCGGCTTCGACGACGGGCACTCCGTTCGCCTGGCCGGCGGCGACGCCTGCGTGCCGATCTGGACGCTGCACATGAACCGCATCGCCGGCATGGTGCCGGACGTGGAGTGGAAGCGCCCCGACGACGTGGTGGAGCGGCAGATCGATCCGCAGTCGGGGATGCTGGCCACGCCGTACTGCCCGCAGTCGCGCACGGAGATTTTCGTGCAGGGCACGGAGCCGACGGCGGTCTGCCCGCTGCACGCCGGCTCCGGCGAGCCGTCGCCATTCTGGCGCGAAGGGTCGCTGCCGCAGACGGAGGCGTCGCCCGCGGAGGGCGCGCCCGAGCAGCAGCCGGCGGTCACGCCGCAGCAGCAACAGCGCCGCGAGCAGCAGCGGCGCGAGCGCGGCATCCGCAGCCTGCTGCGGCGGATCTTCGGCGGCGGCGGGTAGGGCTACGCC
>JBKOUP010000424.1:0-1820 GCA_046723495.1 Acidobacteriota bacterium | reverse complement strand
ACGTTGCGCTCCGTGGCGGTGATGGTCTCGATCTGGCCGCTCTCCGCGAGCACGACGGCGGCCTCGGGGAGATCGAAATCGATCGAGCCGCGCGCGTCGCGGCGCTTGCGCAGCACTTCGTAGAGCTCGTGCATCCGCTCGAATTCGGGGAGCAGATCGCGGTAGCGCGCCTCCAGCTCCGGCGTGCGCGCGGTGAGGATGGCGTTCACGTCGGTGTAGGTCATCCGCTCTTTCGTGCGGATCACCGACTTGTAGACCTTGCGGTTGACGAAGCGGCCGCGCTTGTCGATCTCGATGTCGACGGAGAACGTGAGCCGCTCCACGCGCGGGTTCAGCGAGCAGATGCCGTTGGAGAGTCGCTCCGGCAGCATCGGGATGGCCCGGCCGGGAAAGTACACCGACGTGCCGCGCTCGAGCGCTTCCTCGTCGAGCGCGCTTCCCTCGGTCACGTAATGGGCGACGTCGGCGATGTGTACGCCGAGGAGGTAGTGGCCGTTCGGGAGGAGCTGCACTTCGACGGCGTCGTCGAAATCCTTCGCCGTCTCGCCGTCGATGGTGACGATGTTGTGCTCGCGGAGATCGACGCGCTTGCTCAGCTCCTCGGGCGCGACTTCGACCGGCACGCTCTTCGCCGCGCCGAGAACCTCGGCCGGAAATTCGTGCGGGATGTGGTGCTTGCGCACGACGACTTCGATGTCGACGCCGGGCTCGCCGATGAAGCCGAGGACTTCGACGACGCGGCCGCTGGCGTGGGAGGTGGTGCGGTCGGGATAGCGGTCCAGCTCCACGTTGACCATCTCGCCGTCGCGCGCGTCCATGGCCGCGCCGGGCTCGATGACGATATCGGTGTCGATGCGCGAATCGAAGGGCGTGACCCACGGTGTCGCGCCGAGCGTCGCCAATGCCCTGGGCGGTTGGGCGGCGCGTTGCGGCCTCACGCTCGGGGTGACAACGGCCGCGTGAAAGCGGCCGACGACGGTGCGGTGCGCGCGGCGCAGCACCTGCGCGACTTCGCCGGCGTAGTAGTCGCGGTTGCGGACGCGCTTGATCTGCGGATCCTTGCGGTCGCTGCGGACGATGACGAGGTCGCCGTTCATCGCCCCTTTCATGGCTCGGCGGTCGATGTAGATGTCGGGACTCTCGCCGCCGCCGTAGATCGTGCCGTAGCCGTCGGGGTGCACGCGGATGCGTCCGGCGTGGTAGGGCGTGAACTCGAGGAGCGAGTAGCGCTTGCCGCGGACGGGAACGATGACGCCGTCGCGCTCCATCTCCTCGACGGCGCGGGCGACGTCGTCGCGGGAGGCGTCAGGATCGGCGAGGCGGTCGGCGATCTCCTTCACGGCCAGGAGACGGCTGCCGCGCTTGCGGAGCAGGTTG
This sequence comes from Acidobacteriota bacterium, assembly GCA_046723495.1. GTDB lineage: Bacteria > Acidobacteriota > Thermoanaerobaculia > Gp7-AA8 > Gp7-AA8 > DATDFB01. The sequence continues at coordinate 443 of JBKOUP010000424.1, read as the reverse complement.
GCGATGTTTTCTTTGAGATCGGGCACGGCGGCCCCGTGTCAGCGCCGCGAGGCCTTGCCGTTCGACCTCGGAACGCGCGCGGTCTTCGCGGAGATGCGGCGGCGCACGGGACGGATCGACTCGGCGAAGCCGTTGAGCATCGTCTGCGAGCGTAGTTTGTTGTGAAGCGTGTTGCGATGCACGCCCAGCGCCTTCGACGCTTGCGTGACGTTGCCGCGGCTGGCCGACATGGCCGCCACGATGTATTTCCCTTCGAATGCCTCGACGGCCTGCTCGAGGGTGATGCCGTTTCCTATTAGCTCGCGAATGATCTGATTCAAGCGATCATCGATGCTGCTTACCATCGACTGTCCCTCGTTGACTGGAACGTTTGGAGGAACGGGATTCTACACCGCACATCGTTCCGCATTGCCACTCATTTCTAGCTGTCTCTTATACACATC
>JBKOUP010000415.1:0-3163 GCA_046723495.1 Acidobacteriota bacterium | reverse complement strand
GCTCCACCTCCAGCAGGGGCTTTTCCTCAGCGGCAACGCCCGCCGGGCCGGCAACAACCTCGAGTTCGTGAACCTCGACCAGATCGAGGGGATGTCGATCGAGGACTACCGCGAAGCGCGGCGCCCCTTCTCCGAACTGATCTCGATCGATCCGAACGACATGTTCAAGCTGGAGACGGAGCCGGAGCGTCTGACCACGCGCGTGCTCGACCTCCTCTCGCCGCTCGGCAAGGGGCAGCGCTGCCTGGTCGTGGCTCCGCCGAAGGCGGGGAAGACGACGCTGCTCAAGGACATCGCCCACGGGATCAACCGCAATCATCCCGACGTCACGGTGATCGTGCTTCTCGTCGACGAGCGCCCCGAGGAGGTCACCGACTTCCGGCGCTCCGTGGAGAGGGGCGAAGTCATCGCCTCGAGCTCCGACGAGACGGCCGAGAACCACATCCTCATCGCCGAGGTCGTGCTCGAGCGCGCCCGCCGGCTCGTGGAGATGAAGAAGGACGTGGTCATCCTCTGCGACTCCATCACGCGCATGTCCCGCGCCTACAACAACGAGCAGCGCGGCTCGGGGAAGATCCTCTCCGGCGGCATCGACGCCCGGACGATGGAGAAGCCTCGGCGCTTCTTCGGCGCGGCCCGCAACGCCGAGGATTGGGGCTCGCTGACCATCGTGGCCACGGCCCTGGTCGACACCGGCTCGCGCATGGACGAAGTCATCTTTCAGGAGTTCAAGGGAACCGGCAATACGGAGATCGTGCTCGACCGGGGCCTCTTCGAGCGCCGCATCTTCCCGGCCATCAACATCGCCCAGACCGGAACGCGCAAGGAGGAGAAGCTCCTCCCGCCGACAGTGCTGCCGAAGGTGCACACGCTGCGGCGCGCCCTGGCGGGGACGGATCCGATGAACGCGATGAAGATGCTGTTGGAGAGGCTGCAGAAGTTTCCGTCGAATGAGGCGTTTTTGAAGAGCTTCTAAAGGCGATTCGCGGTTGGCGATTCGCGATTCGCCAATCGCTTCGTCTCCCATCGATTCGGTTTTCCGGCGATCTCGTTCGGTTTTCCGAATGCACGCCGGCCTGTGAATTTTTCACGCGGTCGAGCTTGTCCCGCCTTCCCGCTTGTACTAAGGTAGCGCATCGAAAATCGGTTCCACTGTCATCGGTCCTGACAGATCACAACAGGAGGATTTATGTTCGCTGGCCGTAACGAAGTAATCGGCAAGTTCGCGCGAACCTTGTCGATTCTCGCGCTCGCGGTGTGCGCCGTCGTTCTCACGACGCCCTCGCTGCACGCACAGGTGACCACCGGCAATATCGCCGGCTCCGTCACCGATCAAACCGGCGCCGCATTGCCCGGCGTCACCATCGAGGCCGTTCATGGGCCCACGGGCACGCGGTACCAGACCGTGAGCGAGGTCGGCGGCCGATACGTCATCCCGAACGTCCGCGTCGGCGGCCCGTACAAGGTGACGGGCACGCTGGAAGGCTTCAAGCCGACCACGGAGACGGGCATCAACGTCAACCTCGGCACCACCGCCGAGGTGCCGGTGAAGCTGGCGCTGGCGTCGGTCACCGAGGCCATCACCGTCACCGCCAAGACGGACGAGATCATCAACCCGAACCGCAACGGTTCGACCTCGTCGGTCACCACGCAGCAGATCGAGACGCTTCCCACCGTCAATCGCCAGTTGCAGGACTACGCCCGCACGAACCCGTACGTCGTCACCAGCCTCACTGGCGACGGCACGTTCATGACCATCGCCGGGCGCAACAACCGCTACAACAACATCCAGCTCGACGGCGCCGTGAACAACGACCTGTTCGGCCTCGCCGCCTCCGGCACCCCGGGCGGACAGGCCGGCACGCAGCCGTTTTCGCTCGACGCCATCCAGCAGATCCAGGTCCTGGTCTCGCCCTACGACGTGCGCCAGAGCGGCTTCACCGGCGGCGGCATCAACGCCGTGACGCGCTCCGGAACGAACAGCATCGAGGGCTCGGTGTTCGGCACGCGCCGCGACCCGTCGTTCGTCGGCAAGGATCGCAGCGGCAACAAGATCGGCGACTTCAACCAGTCGCAGTACGGCGGCCGCATCGGCGGACCGGTGAGGAAGGACAAGCTCTTCTACTTCTTCAGCGGCGAGACGAACAACCGCAAGGATCCCCTCGGCAGCTCCGCCGACGGCTCCACCAGCACCAAGTACACGCCGGGACCGGGCGCGCCGGACGCCGCCACCGTCCGCGATTTCATGATCAGCAAGTACAACTACGATCCGGGCTCGCTCGGCGATCTGTCCCTCGGGACCAAGAGCCGCCTCTTCCTCGGCAAGTTCGACGCGAACGTCGGCAGCTCCACGAACTTCACCCTCCGCCACAACTACGTGGATGCGAACCAGGACAACCAGCCCTCCAGCTTCAGCCGCACCTCCACGCGCTGGTACTTCCCGACCAACATCTTTCAGTTCCCGAGCAAGACCAACTCCAGCGTCCTGCAGGTGAACAGCGTCTTCAACGCCACGATGTTCAACGAAGGGCGCGTCAACATCACCCGCATCCGCGAGCATCGCAATCCGCCGGTGATCTTCCCGACCATCGAGATCGGCCCGCCGGCCGGCACCTCCGGTGAGCGCAACAGCGCCATGCAGCTCGGCACCGAGCGCTTCTCCGGCGCCAACGCCCTGAACCAGGACATCAACGAGATCAACGACGACTTCACCCTCACCCACGGCAACCACACGCTGGTCCTCGGCACGCACAACGAGCTGTTCAAGTTCAGCAACCTCTTCATCCAGGACTTCTACGGCTACTACCACTTCGCCAACTTCGCCGCCCTGCAGGCCGGCACGCCCGACATCTACCGCATCGGCTACGCCACCGGCGACGATCCCCGCCGCCCGACCGCCTTCAAGGCCGCGCAGTACAGCCTCTACGCGAACGACCAGTGGCGCGTCATCCCCTCGGTGACGATGACCTTCGGCCTCCGCGCCGACAAGCCGAAGTTCGACACCACTCCGTCCTTCAATCCTGCCGTCCAGAGCGCCATCGGCTTCTCCACCTCGGCCATTCCCTCGGAGAAGGTGACGTGGGAGCCGCGCGTCGGCTTCAACTGGGACATCGGCAACACCGGCAAGCAGCAGCTGCGCGGCGGCATCGGCGTGTTCCAGGGG
>JBKOUP010000094.1:0-4311 GCA_046723495.1 Acidobacteriota bacterium | reverse complement strand
CTCGAATTGTTGTGGTTACGTTGACAGGATACGCCCGAAGTCCGCGAGCGTCATCACTTCCGCTCTGGCGCTGTTCGGCAGTTCTGCTTTGGTGATCAACTCGATTGCGCCCTCGCGCCCGAGCCCGCGCCAGGCAGCGAGATTGTTGGCGAGCGTTTTCCTGCGCATCCGGAATGCGGCAGAAATGAGCTCGATCATCTCCTCGGTCGCGTACGGCTTCCGATCCGGCTCCAGCACCACCACCGCACTCCGCACCTTCGGCGGCGGATAGAACGAGCGTGGATCGAGCGTCATGAGCACGCGCGCTTTCGCGTAGAGCTGCACGAACAGCGTGAGAAAGCCGTACGGCTCGGTCGAAGGCGCGGCCACCACCCGGTCCGCCACCTCCTTCTGCAGCATGAACACGGCGCGCCGCCAGTGCTCCGAGGCGACGACGCGGCGGAGGATCGGGGTGGCGACGTTGTAGGGCAGGTTGCCGACGGCGCGCCAGGGGCGGGTGGGGAGGGGGAACTCGAGGGCGTCGCCTTGCGCGACCGTCACGCGGGGGGCGAAGCGAGCCGTCAGGCGAGCGGCCAGGGCGGGGTCGATCTCCACGGCTACGATCTCGTTGGGGAAGGAGACGAGCCGCTCCGTCAGCACCCCCTCGCCGGGGCCGATCTCTACGATGAGCTCGTCGGGCTCGGGCTCGATGGCGGCCACGATCCGCTCCACGGCGCCGCGGTTGCGCAGGAAGTTCTGGCCCCATTTCTTTTTCGGGCGGGTCACGCCATCACGATAAACTCAAAACGCGATGGATCAGACGGCGGCGGCGAATCGCATCGGGGAGGCGCAGCAGGTCATTGGGCGGCTGCGGGGGGAGGTCGGGCGGGTGGTGGTGGGGCAGCAGGGGATCGTCGACCGGCTCGTGATTGCGCTGCTCATCCGGGGGCACGTGCTGCTCGAAGGGTTGCCGGGGCTGGCCAAGACGCTGCTCGTGAAGACGGTGGCGGCGGCGATCGATGCCACCTTCAAGCGCATTCAGTTCACGCCGGATTTGTTGCCGGCGGACATCACGGGGACCCTCATCTTTAATCCAGGGGAGCGGACGTTTACGCCGCGGCTGGGGCCGATCTTTGCGAACCTGGTGCTGGCCGACGAGATCAACCGCGCGCCCGCAAAAGTTCAGAGTGCGTTGTTGGAGGCCATGCAGGAGCGGCAGGTCACGATCGGCGACACCTCGTATGCGCTGCCCGATCCCTTCGTCGTCATCGCCACGCAGAATCCGATCGAGCATGAGGGGACGTATGCGTTGCCCGAGGCGCAGGTCGATCGATTCGTGATGAAGCTGAAGGTCGATTACCCGAGTGCGGACGAAGAACTGAAAATGCTCGGGCAGTACCTCGATCCGATGGCGGCGCAGATCGCCGTGCGCCGTGTGCTTGCGCTGGCCGAGATCGCGGGGATTGCGCGGCTGGTGGCGGCGGTGCATGTGGATGAAAAAATCGGCCGCTACATCGTCGAGTTGGTGAGCGCCACGCGCAGGCCGGCCGAGCATGGGCTCAAGCAACTCGTACCGCACATCGCCTACGGCGCCTCGCCGCGCGCGACCCTCGCTCTCGCCCACGTCGCCAAGGGGCATGCCTTCATCGACGGGCGCGCCTACGTCGTGCCGGAGGACGTCAAGGCCGTGGCCCACGACGTGCTGCGGCACCGGCTCGTGCTCAGCTACGAAGCCGCCGCGGAGCAGATCGACGCCGACGCCGTCATCGACCAGGTCCTCAATGGCGTGGCCGTTCCGTAGGCGCACGCCGCAGTTCCGAACCCCCTTGGCGCGCCGTGTCGCCGAGCTCGAGATCGTCTCCTCGCGTCTGATCCGGGCCGGCTTCGCGGGCGACTACCACTCCGCCTTCCATGGACGCGGCATCGAGTTCTCCCAAGTGCGCGAGTACCTGCCGGGGGACGACATCCGCACCATCGACTGGAACGTCACCGCGCGCAGCGGCGTGCCTCACGTCAAGGAATTCGTCGAGGAGCGCGACCTCACCGTCCTCGTTGCCGTCGACGTCAGCGGCTCCATGGCTTTCGGCTCCGTCGACTGGCGCAAATGCGACATCGCCGCGGAGCTCACCGCCGTCTTCGCCTTTTCGGCGGTGCAGAACGCTGATCGCATCGGCTTGTTGCTGTTTGGTGGAGGAGGAACGCGTTTCGTCGCGCCGCGGCGTGGACGAGTGCACGCCGAGGTCATCGTGCGCGCCGCCGTCGACGCGGCCATGCGCGGCCCGCGCGGCCGCGCCGACGTCGACCACGCCGTCACCGTGCTCGAGCGCGTGGCCCGCAAGCGTGCCGTGGTGCTGGTGATCTCAGATTTTCTGGATATTGCGTTCGATGCGCCTTTGAGAAGGATCAACGAGCGCCACGACGTCGTCGCCGTCGTCGTCAGCGATCCCCGCGAGGAGCGCTTCCCCTCCGGCGCGCTGGCCCGCGTCGCCGACGCCGAGGACGGCCGAGTCCGCCTCGTCAACCTCGGCAGGAGCGACGTCGGGCGGCGGGCGGCGGCGCGCGCGCAACAGCTCGAGAAACGTTTCCGCGCCAGCGGCGTCGACTGGATCGAAGTCTCCACGGCCGTGCCATACGATCGCGAGCTTTTGCGTTTCTTCCGGGAGAGACGCCTGCGCCGATGACGACGACCGTCACGATCCATCCCGCCGCGCCGACCGTCGGCGATCCGATCGCCATCGACTTCCCGGCGCCGGTCGTGCTCGCCCCCTCGCCGAGCTACGAGATCGTCTCGCAGCGCGGCGCGCACGTCGTCGTGCGGACGTTCGATGCCAAGCCGTTCGTCGTCAGCGGGCGGATGGGGAACGTCGCCTTCACGAACCTCGTCGTGCCGGTTCGCTCGGTGCTGAAGGGGCAGATGACGCCGGCGCCGCTGATCGCGCCGCGCGGCGAGGCCTTTCCGGAGAGCGTGCTGATCGCGGCGGCCGTTCTCGTCGCGCTGATCGCAATCGTTGTCGCGGCGTTGCTGCGCCGGCGGAAGAAGCCCGTCGAAGTGATCCCGGGGGCCCCGCCGGCGGAGCGCTTCCGCGCGGCCGTGCTGGCGCTGCGGGACGAGGCGGACACGCCGGAGCGATGGGCGAAGCTCGCCGACGCGTTGCGCGACTACCTCGCGGCGACGGGCGGCGTGGGACGCGAGCTGACGACGACGGAGGTCCTGGCGCGGCGGAACGACGCGATCGTCGCCCGCATCCTGCGGCACGGCGACCTCGAGAAATTCTCGCCGTGGGGAACCGAGGGGAACTTCGAGACGATCGCTGAGCAGGCGCTGGAGCTCGCGGCATGATCCGCTTCGCTTCGCCGTGGCTGCTGCTCCTCGCGCTCGTCGTGCTCGTGCGCATCGCCGTGGCGATTCGCGACCGGCGGCGTCACTTCGGCGCCTTCACCTTCTCGTCGCTGTCGCTGGTCACGCCGAAGTCGCCGCATTTCGCCGGCATCCCGTTCCTCCTCGAATGCCTCGGCGCGCTCCTGCTGGTGATCGCGATTGCGAGGCCGCAGCGCATCACGCGTCTGGCCGCGAACGACCGCTACGGCATCGACATCGTCGTCGCCCTCGACGCTTCCGGCAGCATGGCCGCCGAGGACTTCCGGCCGCGGAATCGGTTCGCCGTGGCGAAGGATCTGATCGGCGACTTCGTCGCGCACCGCGTCGACGACCGCATCGGCATCGTCATCTTCGGCGCGCGCGCGGCCACGCGCGTCCCCATCACCTACGACCGTGACGTCGCCCAGGCCATCCTCGATCGGGCCCAGGTCGGCGAGAACGGCGACGGCACAGCCATCGGCAGCGCCATCGCCACCTCGGTCAACCGCCTGCGCACGTCGAAGTCGCGCACGCGGATCATCATCCTCGTCACCGACGGCGTGAACAACTCCGGCTCCATCGAGCCGCTGACCGCGGCGCAGATCGCGGCGAAGGAGGGAATCAAGATCTACACGATCGGCGTCGGCAGCCGCGGGCCGGTGCCGATCCCGATCAAGCGCCAGGATCCGTTCAGCGGCGAGATCGTGACGACGTACCAGGTCGTGCGCGCCGACATCGACGAAGAGGCGCTCGCGGCGATCGCCAAGATCACCGGCGGCGAATACTTCCGGGCCACGACGGCGAAGACGATGAGCGACGTCCTGGCGCGCATCGACACGCTGGAGAAGACGCGCCTCACCGCGCCGAAGAGCGAGAAGGTCGACGAGCTCTATTTCCGCCCGCTGTTCGCGGGCGTGATCGCGTTCGCGCTGTCGCTGCTGGGAGGAGAAACGGTGTGGCTGAAGCTCTCGGCG
>JBKOUP010000408.1:0-7029 GCA_046723495.1 Acidobacteriota bacterium | reverse complement strand
GTGTAGAGCGCGGCGAGATCGTCGGCTGTGAGATCGGCAACGCGCGTGCGCGGATCGATCCCGCGCGCGAATAGCGACTCGCACTTCCAGATGTTCCCGATGCCGGCGGCGACGCGCTGGTTCAGCAGGACGTTGGCGATCTCTTCCTCGCCATGCTCGCGCGCCCGTCGCACGGCCTCTTCGACGTCGAAGTCCGCGAGCAGGTCCGGCCCCTGCTCGTGCAGCGTGCGCTGCAGTTCGCGTCCCGTGACGAGCTCCGCGACCGGGATGTTGAAGCCGACGGCGACGAAGTCCGCGGTCTCGATGACGATGCGCATGTCCCGCCGCGGCCGCTGCCAGCGCTCGCCCGGCCGGTAGACGTGCCACGCCCCATTCATGCGCATGTGCGTGCGGAGGTGGAGATCGCCGGAGAAGTCGATGACGAGGTACTTGCCGGCGGCGGCGACGCGCTCGATCGTCCGCCCGCGCAGCGGCGCGTCGATCCTCGGCAGCATGGTCTCGTAGCGCGTCACGACTTTGCCGGCCAGCGCCTTTTGCAGGGTGGCGGCGGTGCGGAAGATGGTGTCGCCTTCAGGCATCAGCGTTCGCGCTGCCACTCGCGAGGGTCGCGCGCGTGGTGAAGCACGCGCAGGACTGAGACGTGATTCCCCTCGACAACAAAATAGACGGCGTACGGGAATCGCCTTGTCATGGCACGACGGATATCGTGGTAGATCCGCGCATAGATCAGCGGCTGAGTCGCAAGCGTATCGATCAGGGCGTCGAGCTTGTCGCCGAAATCGCGGCCGAGGTCCGGTCGGATTCGGTCGTACCAATCACGCGCCTCGCGGATGTCCTCCTCGGCGCGTCGTCGGATTCTGACCGTGAACTTCATCGCTTCGGGAACAGGTCGTTCCGGACCTCATCCCAAGAGCGGCCTTCATCGGGGTCGCGTCGATAGCCGGCGAGCGCTTCGTCGAGCGCGCGGCGATGGCTCTCCGGAAGCGGGAGTTGGTTCGGATCGATGCTGTTCCACAGCGACTCGATGAGATCGATACGCTCGCCGACGGTCAAATCGGAGATTTCGTCGTTCGTCAGGGTGCGGGCCATCGTCCCTTCATGATACGCGCGCCCTCAACTGCCACCCCGCCGCGGTCGGGCGGAATCCCGCCTCCGCCAGGAACGGCGCCAGCGCCTCGTCGACGCCGGCGAGGAGCAGCGCGCGGCGGGCGCCGCTCTCGACGAGGCGGGCCAGGCTCCTGGCGATCTCGCGCGCGACGAGGGAGCGGCGGGGCTCGTCGTCGGGGAGGAACGCGGTCAACTGCTTCTCGCCGCGGCCGAGGTAGGCGGCGAGCGCGCCGTCGACGAGGACCACGCTCGAGCCGACGTTGCGCATCGGGCCGGGCTCGGGCCACTTCACGAGCGCGCCGTAGGGATTGGCGGGATCGGTCGACGCGAGCATCACGCTTTCGGGCTCCTCGTCGCGGAAGGATCGCAGGAGATCGACTGCGCCGGCCGTGGCGAACTGCGTCGCGCCGAAGCCGGCGATGAAGTAGCCGCGGCGGATGCGGCCGGCTTCTTCCATCGCCTTCAGCACCGGGTAGACGGCGCTGAAGCCGCCGGGGAGCGACTCGACGGCGGCGGCCTCGCGCACGACGACGCCGTACCGCGCCAGCAGCTGCTGCGCGAGGGCGTTGGCGCGCTCGGTGGGCGTGGCGGTGGGTTGCGGGACGAGCGACCAGCGGCCTTGCGTCGACGCCGGGGCCGTTCGTCGCGATCGAAACCCACGAGACTTCGGGCGCGTGTAGGCGCGCAAGGCGTGGAACGTGTCGTTCGTGACGAGGCCCTGCCAGACGAGCGACCAGAGCGCGTCGGCGAGGTCGTTGGGAAAGCCGCCGAGGGCGTCGTAGATCTGGGCGAAGAACGAGGCGCCGTGGGTTGACAGATAGTCGATGAGTGCTGAGTCCTGAGTGCTGAGCGGGGGTGCGAGGAGCGGCAATTTGTCTGTCAGATACAGAGCGATGCGGCCGTCTTTTTCGCCAAGTGGTTCCACGCCCGTCCAGACGATCTCGCCGGCGGCGCTGAGCGTGTCGAGGTCGCTCGGCGAGTAGTCGTCGATGCGCGCCGACAGGATCTCGCGCTCGAAGATCGAGGCGGGCAGTGGGTAGCCTTGCAGGGAGTCGATGGCGTCGAGAAGCGCGTCCAACCCGCGGCGCTTCTTGGCGACGTTCTGCCAGGTCGTCAGGAGGCGCGCGTAGGCGGGGACGTCGACCGGCTCGGCTTCTTTGCGCAGCTTCGCCAGCGAGCGGCGGCGGATCAGGCGCAGGACGTCGGCGTCGCACCACTCGCGCTGCGTGCCGCCGGGGCGGAACTCGCCCTCGACGAGCTTGCCGCGCTCGACGAAGCGCTCCAGCGCGCTCGCGATCACGGCCACGCCGAGGTTGTAGCGGCGGGCGACGTCGTGCGGGGTGAAGGGACCGTGCGTTCTGGCGTAGCGAAGAACGAGATCGCCGAGGGGATCGGGCACCGGCTGGAGGTAACGCTCGGAAACACCGGGCGGGATGGGGATGCCGAGGGCGTCGCGGTAGCGGCTGGCGTCTTCGACGGCGATGTAGCGGTCGCCGATCGGGATGACGCGGCGTTGCTCGAGGAGAGCGGCGAGGAATTGGGGAGTGGGAACGTCCTCAGCGGACAAGTCGCCGAGGCGCAAAAACAGATCGTGCAACGCGTCGGCGGACTTCACGGGGCGGTGTTGCAGCTCGAATTCGACCTGCGCGAGCGCCGATTCGTCGAGCAGCTCGCGCAACTCCGGCTCGCCCAACAGCTCGCGCAATTGCGCTTGGTCGATCGCAAGCGCCTGCGCACGCCGCTCCGCCAGCGGCGCGTCGCCGTCGTAGATGAAATTCGCCACGTAGCGGAACAGCAGCGAGCCGGCGAAGGGCGACGGCTTCTCCGTGTCGGCCACGTGCACGCGGATCGTGCGCTCGCGGATCTTGCGCATCGTCGCCACCAGCGCCGGCACGTCGAAGACATCGCGGAGAACTTCCCGATACGCCTCGAGGATGATCGGGAACGAGCCGAAGCGCGACGCCACCTGCAGCAGGTCGTAGGCGCGCTTCCTTTGGATCCACAGCGGGGCGCGGCGGTCGGGGCGATGCTTCGGCAGCAGCAGCGCGCGCGCGGCGGCCTCGCGGAACTTCGCGGCGAAGAGCGACGACGCGCCGAGCTGGCGCATCACCAGGGCTTCGATTTCGTCGGCGTCGGGGATGACCATTTCCGCGGCGGGCGGCGCGTCGGTTTCGGGGAAGCGGACGATGAAGCCGTCGTCGCTCCACATCGTCTCCACGTCGATGGCCATCTCGTTGCGCACCTTCGCCGTCACGGCCATCGCCCACGGGGCGTGAATGCGCCCGCCGAAGGGGGTGAGGACGCAGACGCGCCAGTCGCCGAGGTCGTCGACGACGCGCTCGACCACGACGGTGCGGTCGTCCGGCACCGCGCCGGTGGCCTCGGCCTGATCGTCGAGGTACTGCAGGAAATTCTTCGCGGCGCGCTCGTCGAGGTCGTGCTGCTTCGTCAGGCGCCGGATGGCTGCGGCCGGCGTCATCTCGCGCGTCTCGCGGATCAGGCGTCCGATGGTCTCGCCGAACGGCACGGTGCGCTCGGCGGCGTCGGCGCGCCAGAACGGCATCTTCCCCGGCTCGCCGGGCGCGGGGGTGACGAGGACGCGGTCGTGCGTGATCTCCTCGATGCGCCACGTCGACGCGCCGAGGAGGAAGGTCTCGCCGACGCGCGACTCGAAGACCATTTCCTCGTCGAGCTCGCCGACGCGCGCGCTCTGCCCCTTTTCCGCGCCGGCCAGGAAGACGCCGTAGAGGCCGCGGTCGGGAATCGTGCCGCCGCTGATGATGGCCACCTGCTTCGCTCCGCCGCGCGCGGTGAGGACGTTCGTGGTGCGGTCCCACGTCACGCGCGGGCGCAGCTCGGCGAATTCGTCGGACGGATAGAGGCCGCTGAGCATGTCGAGGACGCCGTCGAAGGAGGCGCGGCCGAGGTCCGCGTACGGCGCGGCGTTGCGCACGGCGGCGAAGAGCTCGTCGGCGTGCCAGTCGTCCATGGCGATCATGGCCACGAGCTGCTGGGCGAGGACATCGAGCGGATTGCGCGGCATGCGCGTCGGCTCGATGGCCCCGCGGTGCATGGCCTCGGTCACGGCGGCGCAGGCGATCAGATCGCTGCGGAACTTCGGGAAGATGATGCCTTCGGACGCCGCGCCGACCTGGTGCGAGGCACGGCCGATGCGCTGCATGCCGCTGGCGATCGACGGCGGGGCCTCGATCTGCACGACGAGGTCGATGGCGCCCATGTCGATGCCGAGCTCCAGCGACGACGTGGCCACGAGCGCCGGGAGGCGGCCGGACTTGAGGTTGTCCTCGATCTCGATCCGCTGCGGGCGGGCGATGGAGCCGTGATGGGCCTGCACGAGCGTCTCGCCGGCGAGCTCGTTGAGCGCGGCGGCCATGCGCTCGGCGAGGCGGCGCGAGTTGACGAAGATCAACGTCGAGCGATGCGCGCGGATGAGCTCGAGGAGCCGCGGGTGGATGGCCGGCCAGATCGACGCGCGCCCCTGCGCGGCGGGGCCGGTCTCGACGTCGCGCTCGGAGAGCTTGGCCATCTCCTCGACCGGCACCTCGACTTTGAAGACGAACCGCTTTTTCTCCTCGGTGTCGACGATGGTGACGTCGCGGCCGAGGAACTTCGCGACCTCTTCGAGCGGGCGCTGCGTGGCCGAGAGGCCGATCCGTTGCGGCGGTTTTTCGGTGAGACGCGCCAGGCGCTCCAGCGACAGCGCCAAATGCGCGCCGCGCTTGTTCGGCACCAGAGCGTGGATCTCGTCGATGATCACGGTGTCGACGCCGCGCAGCATCTCCCGCGCGTTCGAGGTCAGCATCAGGTAGATCGACTCGGGCGTGGTGATGAGGATGTCGGCCGGGTCGCGCAGAAATTTCGCGCGCTCCGAGGGCGGCGTGTCGCCTGTGCGGATGGCGATCGAGGGGATGGTGATGTCCGCGGCGATGTTGGCGATCCCCGCCAGCGGCGCGCGGAGGTTGCGCTCGACGTCGACGGCCAGCGCCTTCAGCGGCGAAACGTAGAGCACGCGGCAGCGCCGCTCCTTCGGCGGGCGCGGCGCGAAGAGAAGCCGGTCGAGGCACCAGAGGAACGCGGTGAGGGTCTTGCCGCTGCCGGTGGGGGCAAAGATCAGCGTCGACTCGCCCCGGGCGATGGCCGGCCAGCCGAGCTCCTGCGCGCGCGTCGGCGCGGGAAAGGACCGCCGGAACCACTCGGCGACTGCGGGATGAAACAGGTCGAGCGCTATGCAACAATAGTAGCCAACCCCCGGACGACAGATCGAAGGGAAGGGGAATGCGGCTGAAGGTCCTCGGCGCGTACGGCGCGTCGGATGCGGAACACAACCTGACGGGGTATCTGATCGACGACTGGCTCGCGATCGACGCCGGGACCCTCACCTCGAAGCTCTCCCTCGCCCAGCAGTCGCGCATTCAGGCGGTCTTCATCAGCCATTCGCACGCCGACCACATCCGCGACCTCCCGCACCTCATCGTCAACCGCCACGCTCAGGCCGTCGGTCCGCTGACGATCTTCGCCGCCAAGGACGTGATGGAGCTGCTGCACGAGCACATCTTCAACGGCATCGTCTGGCCCGACTTCGCCCAGCTCCCCTCGCCGCACAGCGGGAAGCCGCCGGTCGTCTACCGCGCCATGGCGCCGGGGAAGCGCGTCGTCTTCGGCGACGTAGCCATGACCCCCGTGCCGGTCGAGCACATGATCCCGGCCTCGGGCGTGATCGTGGAGATCGGCGGGCAGTCGATCGTCTTCACCGGCGACACCGCGCCGACGAACGCGATCTGGAAGCGGACGAACGCGATGCAGAACGTCGTGGCCGTGGTGACGGAGGCGTCGTTCCCGAACGACCAGCAGTCGCTGGCCGACGACTCCGCGCACCTGACGCCGCAGACGTTCGGCGACGAGCTGAAGAAGATCACGGTCGATGCGCCGGTGTACGCGAGCCACCGGAAGATCCCGTTCGAGCGGGACATCGAGTCGCAGATCCGGAATCTGCGCGACCGCAGGGCGCGGGTGCTGCTGGAGAAGAACTACACGCTCTGAGCTCTGAGCGAGCGCAGCCACTTTCGCATGGCGTCGAACATCCCCGGAACGAAGCGCCGGAGAGTGGGGATCTCGCCGTTTCCTCCCGACGCGGCGTCGAGAAAGGCGTGATTGGCCGTCGGGAAAAAGAGCTCCGTCAGCCGCGCGTTCGCAGGCATCGCTCTCTTCAGGTTCGCCGCGGACTCGATCGGCGTCGACTTGTCGAGTCCTCCGAAAAGCGCGAGCACCGGCTGCCTCACGCCCGCGGCCCAGGGCCTGGGATCGAAGCTGAAGTCGTCCCGCCAGATCTGCCGGAGCTCCTGCAGGGACGCCGGTTTGTAGACGAGGTTGTGCCAGGCAGCCTTTCCGCCTTGCAGCGACGCCAGCAGTTCGTCCCATCCTTCGCCGGTGCGGGCAACGTCCATGAGTTTCGACTCGAACGACACCGCCGCGGCAACGTCGGTTGCCGGCCTGCCATCCGCCGCTCCTTCGGCAGCGATCCGATAGAGCTCCTGCCGCCAGGCCGGCACGAACATGCCGGAATGATCGATCACGAAGGCGACGTCCGCGGACTTCGACGCGGCCATGATCGACAGCCAGCCGCCCTGGCTGTGCCCCCACAAGCCGACCCGCCGGCGATCGATGTCGCGCCGGCCGCGCAGCATGTCCGTCGCCGCGACCGCATCGTTCGCATAGGTCTCGAACGGCGCGTGCTCGTTGCGCCGGTCGTAGGCCAGCACGGCGAATCCCTGCGACAGGAAGAAATTCGGGAACGTCGCCGCCGCAAATCGGCCGACGCGGCCCGCAGGGACGATGACGATTGCCGGGAACGGCCCGGTTCCCGCCGGGAGGAACAACGTCGCGTGCAGCTGGGCGCCATCG
>JBKOUP010000018.1:0-3874 GCA_046723495.1 Acidobacteriota bacterium | reverse complement strand
CGGCTGCAGCAGTGCCGCTTCGAGGTCTTCGTTCTCGAGGACGACGATGAAGACGCGCTTGACCTCGCCGATGCCGACGGACGGCGGGACGACGGCCCGTCTGTGGAGTGCGCCGGCCATACCGGCGCTATAGAGCGGCGGCATGGCCGCCGCACTCCACATCAGCAACGCGAGAATCATCCCTTGATCACGGCGACCGGCACGAGCCGCGCGACGCGCCTGGCGATCCCCGCCTGCGCGACGACGCCGACGACCGCGTCGACGTCCTTGTACGCCTCCGGCGCCTCCTCCACCAATCCCTTCGTCGACGCCGCCTCGGCCACGATGCCCATGCGTTCGAGGCGCTGGCGCAGCTCGTGGCCGTCGATCTGCTTCTTCGCCTGCGTGCGCGACATCAGCCGCCCCGCGCCGTGGCACGACGAGCCGAAGCTCTGCGCCATCGCGCCCGGCAGCCCGACCAGGAGATACGACGCCGTCCCCATGCTGCCGGGGATCAGCACCGGCTGCCCTGGAAAGGCGCGCGTGGCGCCCTTGCGGTGGACGACGAGGCGCTGGCCGCCGTGCTCCTCGACCTTGGCGATGTTGTGGGCGACGTCGTAGACGATCTCGATCGCCTCGCCGGGCCAGGCGCGGCGGATGCCGCCGGTGATGATCTGCCGGTTGGCAAAGGCGAAGTTCGCCGCCGCGGCCATGGCCGCGAGGTAGTCCTCCCCTTCCGGCGATTGGATCGGCGCGCAGGCCAGCTCGCGGTCGGGCAGATGGATGCCGTAGCGCGGCATGACCTGCATCATGCGGCGGATGGAGTCGGTGGCGACCTGGTGGCCGAGGCCGCGCGAGCCGGTGTGGATCTGCAGGACGACGACGTCCTTCGCCAGGCCGAGGCGCGCGGCCTCGTCGTCGTCGTACACCGTCTCCACGACGTCGATCTCGACGAAGTGATTGCCGCTGCCGATCGTGCCGAGCTGGTCGTGCCCGCGCTGCTTGGCGTCGGAGGAGACCTTGTCGGGATCGGCGCCGGGGATGCGCCCGCCGGACTCGATGCGATCGAGGTCGGCGGCCTCGCCGTAGCCAATCTCCACGGCGCGTTTGGCGCCGTCGGCGAGCACGCGATCGAGGTCGTTCCCTTTCAATTTCAGCGGACCGCCGCGGCCGACGCCCGACGGGATCTCGCGCGCGATGGAGTGCGCGATCTTGCGCAGCTCCGGCCGGACCTCGGCGATCGTCCTCCGCGTCCGCAGCAGGCGCACGCCGCAATTGATGTCGTAGCCGATGCCGCCGGGCGAGATCACGCCTTCGTCGGCGTCCACCGCGGCCACGCCGCCGATCGGGAAGCCGTAGCCCTCGTGCACGTCGGGCATGGCGATGGCGTACTTCTGGATGCCCGGCAGCGTCGTCACGTTGACGAGTTGCTCGAGCGAGCGGTCGGTCACGATCTGCTCGAGCATCCGCTCGTCGGTGTAGACCCGCCCCGGCACGCGCATGTCGTCGCGGTACGTCTTCGGGATCTCCCAAAGAAAGTCGTCGAGGCGCCGCAGGTCCTGCTTGCGCATCAGATGTCCAGCACGAGCATCGTAGTCCAGCCTTGTTCGGTGTGTCGGACTTTCGCCTCGTGGTACGTGACGGCTTTCACGTCTTCGTCGAACGCAGCGGGCACGCTCGTCAGCGTCGCCGCGACGTGCGTTTCGGCGAGCGATGCGAAGGACGCGCCGGTGAAGCTGCGGCGCCGGACGTGCGCGCGGACGAGCGCCTCGTTGAGGAAGTCGACGAGGAGGGCGGTGACGTCGACGGCGTCGAGGGCGACGGCGTCGCGCTCCTCGCCGTCCGCGGTGTGCTCGCCGCCCATCACGTCCATCAATCCGCCCAGGGCATCGGCGAAGAGCTCCTCCAGCGTCGAGGCCGTCACGCGCAGGCGGACGTCGGCGGTGTGCTGGAGGATCTCGTACATGAAACTATGATGAGGCCATGCTGCCGCAGTACGACGAGATGCCGGTCGCCGAGGCGGAGGAGAAGGTCGAGCAGCCGAAGCTGTACAAGGTGCTCCTCCACAACGACGACTACACGACGATGGAGTTCGTCGTCGAGATCCTGGAGTCGATCTTCAACATGCCGGAGGACCAGGCCATCCAGGTGATGCTCAACGTGCACGTGCGCGGCGTCGGCGTGGCCGGGATCTACACGTTCGAGGTGGCGGAGATGAAGGTGGCGAAGACGACGGCGGCGGCGAGGGAGAACGAGTATCCGTTGCTTTGTACGATGGAGGAAGCGTGATCCTGAAACTAGAAACCAGAAACCAGAAACCAGAAAACCAGGCACGGGCAACCGCTTCTGGTTTCAGGTTTCTGGTTTCTGGTTTTTCTGATTACGCAGTCACAAGAGCCCGCGCAAACATGCCCGGCGTGTACGCCGTGATCTTCCCCGCAAACGCGCTCGCCGCCACCGTCAGCGGCGACGCCAGCCACAACTTCCCCGGCCCGCTCCGTCCCTTGTAATTGCGGTTGATCGCGCTCACCGTCACCTCGTTCCCCGTCTCCGACACGCCCGGACCGCAGCCGATGCAGGCGCCGCAGCCGGGGTTCAGCACCGTGGCGCCGGCACGCTCGAAGGTGTCGACGAGGCCGTTCTCGCGCGCGAATTTTTCGACCGCCTGCGAGCCGAACTGGATGTAGAAGCGCACGCCCCCGGCCACGCGCAGGCCGTTGTCGACCGCCTCCTTCGCCACCTGGTGATAGAAGAGCAGGTCGTCGATCTTTCCCGCCGTGCAGGAGCCGGCGTAGGCGATGTCGATCTTCACGTCGCCGATCTCGGCCACCGTCGCGCCGTTCGTCGGATCGGAGGGAACGCCGTGGTCGGGATCGCCGGGATGCGCGACCATCGGCTCGATCGCGCCGAGGTCGATGACGTGCACGCCGCCGGCGTATTCGGCGCCGGGATCGGGCGCGACCGCGCGCGCGCGCAACGCCTCGACGTCGACGCCGGGCCGCATCGCTGCGATCCACGCGAACGTCTTCTCGTCCGCCTCGACGATGGCCGTGCGCGCGGAGCACTCCGTGGCCATGTTCGCCAGCGTGGCCCGCTCGTCGAGCGACAGGGAGCGCACGCCGGGCCCAGTGAACTCCATGATGCGGTCGAGCGTCAGCTGCGGCTTGGCGTACTGAAGGAGGATGTGCAGCATCACGTCCTTCGCAGTCACGTTCGACCGCAGCGCGCCGGTGAGCTCGAAGCGGATCGACTCCGAGACCTCGACCATGGTGAAGCCGGCGTGCACCAGGTTCGCGTACTCGGTGGTGCCGACGCCCCAGGCCAGGGCGTTGTTCACGCCGCCCATGCAGGTGTGGCTGTCGGTGGCCTGGATGAAGTCGCCGGGATCGACGATGAACTCCCGCGCCACTTCGTGGCAGATCCCCGGCGACACGTGCCCCTCGGCGGAGAAGTCGCGGCAGTCGGTGTGTTTCTGGAAGTCGCGCTGCAGCTGGCGCAGATTGCCGATCTTCTCCAGGAACGGCCGCATCTTCGGCACCTCGTCGGCGTAGATGAGGTGGTCCTCGAAGACGGCGAACTTCGCCGGGTTCTTGATGGTGTAGTCGGGGCCGTACTCCTGCTCGAGGAAGTAGTGGACCTGCGCGGTGGTGAATTCGTGCGAGTAGCCGCCGTCGACGCTGACGACGACGGCGTCGCCGGGCTTGACGAAATGTGGGGCGGGTTTTAACCCGCCGTGGCGGACTGAAGTCCGCCCTACATCGTGGCGGGCCAGGATCTTCTCCCCCATCGTCATCGGACGCGGCGGCGTGTCGGGCGCGGGAAGTTGCACGTCGCCGCGCTCGACGGCCTTGGCGAACGGGAAGAGCCCTCCCTCGCGGATGACGAGGCGCGAGAT
>JBKOUP010000358.1:0-5186 GCA_046723495.1 Acidobacteriota bacterium | reverse complement strand
GAATCACCTCTACACGATGCCCTCGGCGATCGCCTCGGTCTGCGCGGCGGAGCAGGGGCGCTACCTGCCGTACCACGATCTGCTCTTCGCGCATCAGTCGGAGCTGAAGAACGCCGACTACGCCGGCTGGGCGGAGTCGCTCGGCCTCGACCGCGCGAAGTTCGAGGCCTGCCGCCAATCACCCGAGGCGCGCAAGCGCGTGGAGGCGGACATCCGCGAGGCCGTCGGCGCCGGCGTCACCGGCACGCCGACGTTCTTCGTCAACGGCCGCGCCGCGCACGACGAGGCCACGCTGCGCGCCATCGTGGCCGACGAAGTCAAGTGACGGCCGCGCGATACGCCGTCGGGAAGCGCGCCAAAAACGCGATCACCGGCGGGAACTCGCGTGAGTCCATGCACTCCCCGATCTTGTGCGTGTTCTGCTCGATCCCCGGCCCGATGCCCAGCATGGCCGGGTATCGGAACGCGCCGTCCTTGATCCAGCGCTTCGAGGCCGGCGGGGCGAGGTCGCGGGTCGGGAAGCCGACGCCGTCGGTCGAGAAGATCCAGCGGGCCACGCGCGGCTCCTTGCGCATCTGTCCGCGCGTGCCGCCCTCGGCGATCATCGGAGACGCCACGCGCGTGTAGGCGTCGACCGCCGCGCTCACCGCCGGATGCGACTCCGGCGTCACCCATCCCGGATAGATCTGGGCGTTGTTCAATCGATAGCCACGCCATGTCGGTTCGCTGTACAGCGGCGCGCGCACGTCGACCTGCAAGCCGTCCGCGATCGCCTTCCGCACCGAGGCCAGCGCGCGCACGTCGGCCAGGGCGTCGTTCGGATCTTCGCCCGCGGTGAGACGGCGGTCGAAGCGGAATGTGAACCGTTCCGGCACCGCGCAATCGGAAGGCGTCGACAGCGTCGCCCAGCTGGCCGTGCGTGTGCCGCCGCCGAGGAACGCGTCGCGCTGGAAGCCATCGCCGTCGTTGTAGCGCTGCGCGGCCTCGACGATGATGGCCGCGCCGTACTCGAGCGGGTTGCGCCCTTCCCACGGCATCGAGCCGTGGCAGCTCTTCCCGGTGACCTCGACCTCGATCTGCATCCGCCCGCGCTGGCCGCGATAGATGCCGACCGCGCCGAGGTTCGCGCAGCCGGTGCCCTCGGTGATGATGACGACGTCGGGCACGCGGTCGAGCGATGCGCCCGGCCATTCCTCGCGCAGCAGGTACATCGGTCCGCCGCCGTCGTTGTCCTCCTCGGCCACGGTGCCGTACGCGCGCACGATCACGCCGCGCAACGCGCCGGCATCGCGCAGCTCGTTGAGGATCTTCGTGGCCACGATCTGCGAGACCACGCCCGCGAGCTGGTCGGCCGCGCCGCGGCCCCACACCAGGTGCTGCCACTCCGACTTCGGCGGCAGCCAGCCGAGCTCCTTCGACAGGAACTCGGTGTTCACCTTCGACGGATCGGTCATGCCGAGGTACGGATCGATGCCGCCGCCGATGGCCTCGTGCCATCGCGCCCGCAAGGCGTTCACCGTGTCGGTGTGCCCGTCGAGCATGATCACGCTCTTCTCCGCGGGGGCGATGCCGTCGTTGCGGTCCTGGACGACCCAGCAGAGGTTCCCGAACGTGTCGTACCAGACGTCCTCGGCGCGCTCGACGGCGCCGACGTCGATGATCGTCTTTTTCAGATACTCGAGCCGCGGCAGCTCGTGATTGGAGAGACCGCAGCGGGGGTCCTCGTCGACGTGGTCCGCCGGAATGCGGATCGCTTCCTTCAGGATCTCCACGGCCAGCGTGCGGTACTGCTGCGCCAGGGCGGTGATTTTCTCGTCGAGGAGCGTGGTGGTGTCGAAGTCGATCGTCGTCATTGCATCAGCCTTTCGGTGAGATCCGGCACCTTCGCCAACGCGAGGAGCGCCATGATCACGTAGAGTTTTTTGTTGGCCTCGCGCGCCAGCGAGAAGCGGAAGCGCTCCAGCACGCCCGCGCTGACCTCGGCGCCGATGTCGGCGGGGAGGCAGTGCATGTAGAGGGCGTCGTTCGTGAGCGACATGCGCCGCTCGTCGCAGATCCAGTCGGTGTAGGCGCGGTTGCGCTCCAACGCGCGGCGCTCGATGTCCTTCATCTGCTCCGCGCCCGCGCCGACGCGCTCGAGCATCAGGTCGTACGGCCCCCAGCTCTTCGGGTAGACGATGTCGGCGCCGTCGAAGGCCTCGTCCATCGTGCGCACCTGCGTGAACGAGCCGGCCGACTGCGCCGCGTGCGCGTACGCGCTCTTCACGGTGTCGGGCATGAGGTCGTAACCCTCGGGGTGGGCGAGGCGCACGTTCATGCCGAAGCGCGTCATCAGCATGATCAGCCCCTGTGGGACCGAGAGCGGCTTCGCGTAGCTCGGCGAGTAGGCCCACGTGACGGCGATGGTCTTTCCGGCCAGCCCCTCGGGGAAGCGCTCGCGCAGGTAGCAGAGATCGGCGAGCGTCTGCGTGGGGTGGTCGACGTCGCATTGGAGGTTGACGATGGGGACGACGCGCTCGTCGCCGCGCTCGCGGAGGTAGGCGTCGATGCCCTCCTTCACGCCGCGCATGAAGGTGTTGCCCTGGCCGACGATGAGATCGTGGCGGATGCCGAGGGCGTGCGCGTTCATGCCCAGCATGGCCCCGGTCTCCTGCGCGGTCTCGCCGTGGGCGACCTGCGTGGAGGAGCCGTCGACGACCATCGGCTGTCCGCCGAGGCGCACCGAGGCGCCGGCCCAGCTCGACTTCGTGCGCGTGGAGTTGTCGAAGAAGAGGGCGTAGTGGAGCTCGTTCGTCAGAAGCGGCGTGGCGATGCCGTGGCGGTCGCGGAGCTCGAGCGCTGCGGCGACGTTGCAGAGAGCGTCGAGCTCGGGGCGGCTCCACTCGTTGGTGAGGAGCATGCTCCGGCCGAGGAGTTTCACGTCTTCGAGGACTGCGGTGGTCATGTGTTCTCCAGTTCTAGAGCGTTGATGAAGTTGACCTGTTTCGGATCGTGGATGGCGGCGCGGAGCTTTTCGGGAAGGTTGCGCCCCACACCCCCTGCTTAGCAGCACCCACTACCCCCGAGCGGGGAGAGGGACAGGCGCGAAGCGCCAGGGTGAGGGGCGCGCACGCGCAGCTTCACGCGGTTCGGCGCGCCGAGGTCGGGACAGAAGGCCTCGCAGTTGCCGCAGTCGTTGCAGAGGTCTTCGAAGGTGAGGATCTGATGCGGCTTCGACATGGCCAGCGGCACGCGGAAATTCGCGTCGTTCGGACAGGCGGGGATGCAGAGGTCGCATGTGGCGCAGTCGAAGACGGCGAGCGGGACGCCGGTCTTGCGCGGCGGATGCTCGACGTTCTTCGCGTGATAGCGCGTGCTGCGATCGAGCTCGGCGATGTAGTCGTCGATGTCGGCGGTCGCGAATGTCGCCATCGTCGCGCCGTTCATCCGCTTCGTCAGCTCCTCCGCGTAGCCGCGCAGGCGCGCGTAGCCGCCGGGCTTGAGGAGGTCGGTGCAGACGGTGACGGGCTTGAGGCCGAGGCGGACGGCGTCGGGGTAGTTGAAGCGGTCGATGCCGGCGGAGAAGGAGATCGGGAACTCCGCGCCGAATGCGCGGCGGAAGCGCTGCACGAGATGCATGGCGATGACGTGCAGCGGCGGGCCGGAGAGGTAGGCGACGTCGCCGGGGAGGATGCCGCGGCGGTTCTCGACGACGAGCGTGTTGGTGAGCTTGACGGCGAAGCGGCGGCCGAGGTCGTCGGCGCGGCGGCGAATGCGCTCGATGAGGTCGAACGTCGGGTCGTGGCCGAAGGCGCTGTGCGGAACGACGATGTCGGTGTAGCCGAGGCGGTCGTGGAGGATCTCGTTGACGGCGCGCTCGCCGAGGAGCGTCGGGTTGAGCTTGATGGCCAGGTCGAGGCCGAGCTTGGTCATGAGGAAGTCGGCGATGCGCTCGATCTCGTCGGGCGGACAGCCGTGGAAGGTCGAGAGGGTGACGCTCCTGGCGATGTTCGCGTTGAAGTCGAAGTCGCGGAACTGCCGCGGCAGCTCGCCGCGCAGCTTGTCGACGGTGAAGCGCGCGTTCATCATCCGGCGGAGGAAGGACACGACGCGCTCGCTGGTGATGCCGAGGAAGTCGTAGCCGACGCTGAGGTCGAAGAGCGTGGCCGGCTTCACCCGAAACCAGTGCGCCAGCATCTCGATGAGCATCGAGGCCTTGACGTACTCGACGCGCGACTCGTCGAGGGAGAGCTCCTGCGACCACTCGACGTTGAAGCCGACGGTGCGGGCGTCGATGCACGGCCGCGCGACGTCGATGCGGTCGAGCAACTGCACGGTCTTGAGCTCCATGACCCGCCCCCCGCCCAGCCAGGCGGAGACGATGTTCTGGGCCATCTGCGTGTGCGGTCCCGCCGCCGGCCCGAGCGGGGCCCCGGCCGGCCAGCCGTGCACGAAGACTTCGTGCCCCGGCTCGAGGACGAAGCAGCGCCGCGGGAGGTCGAAGATGGAACCGCAGCGATCGAGCTCCTCGAAGGCGCGGGCAACCAGGATTTCGAGGCCCACGGGCCTCAGCGCCGCCATCGCATCCTTTTGTCATGGAAGGGGATGGAGGGCGGTTCGTATGATTACATGCGGGTGTGACGAAGGTTACATCGAGGGGATAGCCCTGTTCCCTGAAGCGGGATTGATTTTGCCGCCCTCCGCTGTTATCGTGTCGCGATTTACCAGAAGCCGCTTTACCCATTCACGTTTAACAGCTTAGGAGACAGTGTTTTGACCACGAAGGAACAGAAATCGAGTCTCATTTCCGAGTATCGCACCCACGAGAGCGATACCGGTTCGCCAGAGGTGCAGATCGCCCTACTCTCGAACCGCATCAACTACCTGACCGAGCATTTCAAGTCGCACGCGAAGGACCACCACTCCCGCCGCGGCCTGCTCAAGCTCGTCGGACGCCGCCGCCGGCTGCTCGACTACCTCAAGCAGACCGACCTGGAGCGTTACCGCACGGTCATCGAGAAGCTCGGCATCCGCAAGTAATCGGTTCGGGGGCGCACGTCGGTGCGCCCTCGTTGTTTTCTGGCGTGCTTCGCGCACGTCGTCCCACCGGCCGGATCCCATCATTCGGCCAGTCCCGCGGAAAATTCAAGGCTCGAGGTGATGAGTGGCCTCCTGCATAGAAAGAAATCGATGACGTTCAAAAAAGA
>JBKOUP010000267.1:0-5984 GCA_046723495.1 Acidobacteriota bacterium | reverse complement strand
GTACAAGAACTGGCCGAGCTCGCCGCAGGCCTATTTCATGACCAACAGCGAGCGCGCCGACTGGAAGGCGAACGTCAAGACCGACGCCGACGCCGAGGCCTTCATCAAGAAGTTCCTCGCCGCGCGGGCGCCCGGCTTCGCGGACGACGTTGCCCAGCGCGCCGCCATGGCCGACAAGCATCTGACGGTGTCGGGCCGCGCCGGCTCGCTGACGACGCGCGGCAAGATCGTGATCGTGCTCGGGCCTCCCTCGGCGTTCAGCGTTGCCGACCGCGAAGTCAAGGGCAATGCGTCCGCCAGTGCCGACATGTACCAAAACACCGGCGCCAGCGGCGGCGGCCGGGGCGGCGGAGGAATGGCGGCCGAAGGCGTCGGCGACATGGCCATGGCCGCCGCGCGGCGCGGCATGTCGGCCGACCTTCTGAAGGACTACAGCTTCACGTACGCGGCCGACAAGCTGCCGGTCAAGCAGTCGAAGGATTACGTCATCGTGGTCGAAGTCCGCGCCGGCGATGGCACGGATCGCATCAACGACCGCAGAGCGGCGACGCAGCTCGATGAGTTGTTCGAAGCGGCAGCGCAGAAGAGCATCGTCAACGCGGCGCCGAAACCGTAGCGCCTGAACCGTCCGGAGATCACCATGAGAAAGCTTCTGATTTTTGCCGTCGCCGTCCTTGTCGTCCCCGCGCTGCTGGCCGGGGGCCTCGACAAATACAAGAACTGGCCGAGCTCGCCGCAGGGCTACTTCATGACGAACGCCGAGCGCGCCGAGTGGAAGGCGAGCGTCAAGAGCGACGCCGACGCCGAGGCCTTCATCACGAAGTTCCTGGCCACGCGCGCGCCCGGCTTCGCCGAAGACATCGCCCAACGCGCGACCATGGCCGACAAGCATCTGACCGTGTCCGGCCGCGCCGGCTCGCTCACGACGCGCGGGAAGATCATCATCCTGCTCGGGCCTCCGTCGAGCTTCACGATCGCCCAGCGCGAGGTCAAAGGCAACGCCTCCGGGACGCCTGACATGTATACGAACACCAATAGCGTCAGTCCGGGCGGCGGCGTCGGCGGTCCCAGCGTCAGCGACATGTCCATGGCTGCCAATCGGCGGGCCCTGGCCACGGACGTACTGAACGACTACACCTTCACCTATGCCGCCGATCGCTTGCCGGTGAAGCAGCCGAAAGACTTTGCGATCGTGGTCGAGGTTCGCGCCGGTGACGGCAGCGACCGCATCGTCGACAACAAAGCAGCCGCGCGGCTCAACGAGATCCTGGAAGCGGCGGCGCAGAAGAGCATCGTGAAACCGTAGCGCTCCTGGTTCGTCCATAGGTCATGATGCGAAACCTTCTGATCCTAGCCGCTGCTGTCCTCATTGCCCCCGCGCTGCTGGCGGGAGGCCTCGACAAATACAAGAACTGGCCGAATTCGCCGCAGGGTTACTTCATGACCAACGCCGAGCGCGCGGAGTGGAAGGCGAGCGTCAAGAGCGACGCCGATGCCGAGGCCTTCGTCAAGAAGTTCCTGGCCGCGCGCGCGCCCGGCTTCGCCGAAGACGTTGCCCAGCGCGCGGCGATGGCCGACAAGCACCTGACCGTGTCGGGCCGCGCCGGCTCGCAGACGATCCGCGGCAAGGTCGTCATCCTGCTCGGGCCTCCGTCCGCCTTGAGCGTTGCCCAGCGCGAGGTCAAGGGCAACGCCGCGATGACCGCCGACTCGTACGCGAATCCGTCGGACTTCGGCGGCCCGACCGTCGGGGACATGGTCATGGCTGCAAACAGCCGCGGCATGTCGGGCGAGCTGCTGAAGGACTACACCTTCACCTACGCGGCCGACCGGCTGCCGGGGAAGCAGTCGACGGACCTGACCGTGGTCGTCGAGGTCCGTGCCGGCGACGGCAGCGACCGCATCGCCAACAAGAAAGCGGCCGCCCAACTCGACGAGATCTTCGAGGCGGCGGCGCAGAAGAGCCTCGTGACGAACGCAGCGCCCGCGCCGGCAAAACCGTAACCTCAGTATCATGGTCGCGTGAACGCGGCCGGCGAAGATTTTCTGCAGACGACGGTTCGAGCTCTCCTCTCCGGGGAGCTCGAAGACCTCGCCCTGAAACTGGTCACCGGCGACGACGGTCTCGACCGCATCATCCTCCGCCCGCGCGTGCAGAAGCCCGGCCTGGCCTTCGCCGGCTACTACGAGTACATCAAGCCGGGGCGCGTGCAGATCATCGGCGAGTCGGAGACGAAGTATCTGCAGTCGCTGCCGGTGCGCCTGCGCGAGAAGCGCGTGCGCGACGTGGCCGGACTCGACGTCTCCTGCTTCATCGTCACGAAGGGAATCACGCCGCTCGAGGAGTTCAAGCACGAGTGCGAGAAGCGCTCCGTGCCGCTCTTCTCCACGCCGGCCATGTCGTCGACGGCCATCACCCGCACCACGTACTTCCTCGAGGAGACGATGGCGCCGAAGATCACGATGCACTCCGGCCTCCTCGACGTCTACGGCATCGGCGTGCTTCTCCTCGGCGACAGCGGCATCGGCAAGAGCGAGTGCGCGCTCGACCTCGTCTATCGCGGGCACCGCCTCATCGCCGACGACATGGTCGTGATCAAGCGCCACCCCAACGACGTCCTCCTCGGCTATTCGAACGACCTGCTGCGCCATCACATGGAGCTGCGCGGCATCGGCATCATCGACATCAAGGACCTCTTCGGCGTGGCCTCCACGCGCGACGTGAAGCCGATCGACATCGTCGTGCGCCTGGAGAAATGGGTGGAAGGGACCGAGTACGATCGCCTCGGCATCGCCGGCGAGACCTACGAGCTCCTCGGCGTGCGCAAGCCCTACGTGCGCCTGCCGGTGGCCTCGGGGCGCAACCTCGCTCTGCTCGTGGAGATCGCCGCGCGCAACCACCTGATGAAGCTGCAGGGGTACGACTCGGCGCGCTCGTTCACCGCGCGCATCGACGAGGAGATCGCCCGCCGCGCCCTCGGCGCTCCGGCCGAGGCGTTGCCGCGCACGAACGGGGAAGAGATGACGAGCTCGGAGATCCGGAACGTTCACACGAAGACGAGGTTTCAGCCGGATATTCTCGAGAAGACGAGAAGGCAGCGGTGACGGTGATTCGAATGCAGAATGGCTGCGGTTCTAATTCTGCATTCTGCATTCTGCATTCTGCATTTCCTGAGTCATGAAGCGCCCCGAGTACCTCGTCGTCATCACCGGCCTCTCCGGCTCCGGCAAGTCCTACGTGCAATCCACGCTCGAGGACCTCGGCTTCTACTGCGTCGACAACCTCCCCATCGAGCTCATCGAGCCGTTCCTCGACGAGGTGGGGACGCACGAGAACGCCACGCGCGTCGGCATCGTCGTCGACGTGCGCACCCACGACTTCGCGCGCGTCTTCCCGACCTTCTACCGCGAGCGCATCCGCAAGCTCGTGCCCAACGTCGTCCTCATCTTCCTGGAGGCCAGCGACGAAGTGCTGGCCCGGCGCTACTCGGAGACGCGGCGGCCGCACCCGCTGGGGAAAGACCTGCCGGTCCTCGAGGCCATCCAGAGTGAGCGGGCCGCGCTGACGGAGGTGAAGTCGCTGGCCGACTTCGTCCTCGACACCTCGCAGTTCTCCGTGCACGAGCTCAAGGCCGAGGTCGTGAAGCGCTTCAACCTGCCGGGCAGCACGCCGCAGATGCTCGTCACCCTGATCAGCTTCGGCTTCAAGCACTCCACGCCGTACAACATCGACCTCCTCTTCGACGTCCGTTTCCTGCCCAACCCGCACTTCGTCGAGGAGCTGCGTCCGAAGACCGGGCTCGACCCCGAGGTCGTCGACTATCTGAAGCAGCAGCCGGAGTACGAGACCTTCTATGCCAAGCTCCTCGACTTCATCACCTACCTGCTGCCCGGCTATCGGAAGGAGATGAAGAGCTACCTCACCATCGGCGTCGGCTGCACCGGCGGGCGCCATCGCAGCGTGGCCGTCGCCCAACGTTTGGGGGAGGATCTGGCCGAGAGGGGATACGCGGTGGAGATCGTGCACCGCGATTTCAAACGGTAGGGGCGCACGGCGTGCGCCCCCGAGGATCGGTCACGAGACCGCGATGCGGATCTGCTTCGGCTTCGCCTCTTCCTTCTTCGGCACTTCGATCTCGAGAATGCCGTCGCGGTAGCTGGCGCTGATGCGCTCCGGGTCGACGGTGCGCGGCAGGGTGAAGGAGCGGACGAAGTTGCCGTACGTGCGCTCGACGCGGTGCCACGTCACGCCGTCGGCGCTCTTCTCCAGCTTGCGCTCGCCCTTGATGGTGAGGATGCCGTTCTCGAACTCGATAGCGATATCCTCCTGCTTCATGCCCGGCACCTCGGCGCGGACGATGATCTTTTCCTGGGTCTCGGCGACGTCGACGGGCGGCACCCACGTGCCGGTGGCGAGATCCTCGTCGGCCGTCATCCGGGCGAACGGCTCGAAGATGCGGCTCAGCTGGGTTTGAAGGTTCTTGAAGTCGGGGGTCGCAACGGTCCAGCGGGGAATCGTAGTCATATCTGAGTCCTCCATGCTAAAGTTAGCATAACTCTAAACGAATGATTTGAGTCTGTCAACATCAGATGTAATCACCGCGGGCGAGAGATGCCCCTGTTCGTGACGACGAAAACCACCCGGCCGAGGACATTCTTGAGCGGCACCGCGCCCTCAAAACGCGAGTCGCGCAACCGATCGCGGTTGTCGCCGCCCGTTCACGATCAGCTTCTTGTCGCGAATCTCGACGGTGTCGCCCGGTCCGGCGACGAACCGCCCACCAGCACCACCGTCACCGCGATCGCCAGAATCCGGTTCCGCCCGGCGGCCGTCATTCCCTCATTCTAAATGCCGTATCATGCGCGCCGTGATCGGAGCCCTCATTGTCACGCACGGGCAGCTGGCTTGGGAGCTGCTCAATGCCGCGCGCAACATCGAGTCGAACCTAGGCCTCATCGAAGCCGTGCCGCTGGAGTGGAACGACTCCGTCGACGAGGCCCGCGAGAAGATCCGCAAGGCCCTGGAACGGCTCGACGGCGCCGAGGGCGTCATCATCTTCACCGATATGTTCGGCGGCACGCCCAGCAACATCAGCCTTTCCTTTCTCGAAAAAGACCGCGTCGAGATCGTCACCGGCGTCAACCTGCCGATGATCGTCAAGTTCGCCACCATGGCCGCCGACGCCACAGTCCTGGCCACGCTCGCGCACGTCATCAGCGAGAAGGGCTCGAAGGCCATCCGCGTCGCCTCCGACCTCCTCTCCGCCGCCGGGGAGCGCCGCGCAGGAGTGAGCGGTTGATCGAGCGCGAGTTCGAGATCAAGAACAAGCTTGGCCTCCACGCGCGCGCGGCCGCGAAACTCGTCCACGCCGCGGCCCGCTTCTCCTCCGACATCAAGATCCGCAAAGGGGACGAGGAAGTCGACGGCAAGTCGATCCTCGGCATCCTCCTCTTGGCCGCCGGCCGCGGCTCGGTCATCACCGTCAAGGCCGACGGTCCCGACGAGGAGCAAGCCGTGGCCGCGATCCAGCAGCTCATCGACGCGAAATTCGACGAAGCGGAATGACGAGGGCCCTCGCCCTGCGAAGCGGGGAGAGGGTGGCGCGAAGCGCCGGGTGAGGGGCGAAAGCTTCCCGGATGGCGCCCCTCATCCGCCGCTTCGCGGCACCTTCTCCCCGCGCGCGGGGAGAAGGCCCTCTACAATGGCGCTAGTGACCACCAGCGAAACCCTACAACGCTCCCTCGCCGCGGCGCGGCGCGACGTCCGCACCTACAAGGGCATCGGCGTCTCGCCCGGCATCGCCATCGGCCGGGCCGTGATCATCGAGAAGCGCGAGGCCTCGGTCTACCGCGTCCCCATCCGCGACGAGGAAGTCGAGGACGAAGTCGGCCGCTTCAACTCCGCGCTGGAGAAGACGCGCGACGAGCTCCTCGATCTCAAGCACAAAGTCAGCCGCTCCATGGGCGACGAGTACGCGCAGATC
>JBKOUP010000512.1:0-9719 GCA_046723495.1 Acidobacteriota bacterium | reverse complement strand
GCATTAAGCACCGCTCGCAATGCCTCGCTCCGCCCGCATCCTCCTGACCCTGGCCGGCCTCGGTCTCGTCACCTACCTGCTCGTCAGCCTCTATCTGCCGTCGTCGCGGTGGCTCGTCTTCGGCGTCGACAAGCACAGCGGGGCGGTGCGCATCGTCGAGTCGCGCGTCACCTTCCTGCCGCCGAACCAGTTCTACCGGCTCAAGTTCGAGAAGCGCGAGGGCTTCGCGCAGCGCGACGGCTTCATTCGCATCACCTCCAAGGAAGGCGTGCCGGTCACGCTGAACTACCGGCTGCGCTTCGGCGTGGCGGGCGACCGCATCCCCGACGCGCAGCGCATCGTCAACGACGGCTGGAACGCCTGGATCCGCGCGCGCGTCTCCGAGGCCGTGGCCGCCGTCGGAGCGCAGGTGCCGATCGAGGACATCCTCTCGCCGACCTCGCAGTTCAACACCCAGGGGCGCGATCCGCTGCGGCGCACTGTGGCCGCCCACCTCGCGCAGAGCGGGCTAAAAGTCACCGCCTTCGAGATCGCCCGCCTCGAGGCCGACCGCGAGGCCCTGCTGCGCGTGAAGCGCGCCGAGCTGCGCCGCGACGCCCGCAGCGCGCCGGGACGGGTAGCCATCTTCGCCCTTGACGGCGCCGACTGGGAGCTGATCTCCGAGCTCGTCAACGACGGCCGCCTGCCGAACCTCAAGGCCCTGGCCCAGGGCGGATCGACGGCTTCCGTGCAGTCGATCCAGCCGATGGTCTCGCCGATGCTCTGGACGACCGTGGCCACCGGCCTGACGCCCGACCGCCACGGCGTACTCGACTTCGTCGATCACGCGCTGCACACGCCCACCGACGCCTTTTCGCGCCGCGCGCCGGCGCTGTGGGAGATCGCCGACTCGTTCGGGCGCAGCGCGCTCGTCTCCGACTGGTGGACGGCCTGGCCCCCGTCGGCGCACGAGAACACGATCTTCGACGCGCCGGTGGAGCTGCGCGCGAACGCGATCTATCCCGACGACGTCCAGCAGCGCGCGGCCTCGCTCGTCGTGCCGGCCGACACCGTCGGCTACGCGCAGATCCGCCGCTTCCTCAACATCTCGCCCGCCGAATTCGACAAGGCCGTCAGCAGCGGCGCGGCCACCGATCCGATCAACGTCTTCCGTCGCGTGCTGGCCAAGACGTGGAGCGACCATCGCGTGGCCATCAACCTCTACAACGACGCGCGGCGCAACAGCCGCGAGCCGCTGCTGGTGATGATGTCGTACGAAGGCACCGACGCCGTCAATCACCTCTTCGCGCCGTTCCATCCGCCGTACCGCGAGGACGTGAGCCAGGAGGGCTACCGCAAGTTCTGGCCCGCGGTCGCGAATTACTACAGCGAAGTCGACCGCCTCCTCGGCGAGTGGATGGGCGCGCTCGCCCCCGACACGAACGTCATCGTCGTCTCCGCGCACGGTTTCCGCTGGGGACATAACCGGCCGTACGCGATCCCGAACGGGCGGGCCATGCTCGGCGATCATCGCAGTCCGGGGATCTTCATCGCCTACGGCCAGCGTGTGGCGCCGGCGCGCGGCAATCACACGATGTCGCTCTTCGACGTCGCGCCGACGGCGCTGGCGCTGCTCGGCCTGCCGAAGTCGGTGGAGATGCCGGGTAACCTCGTGCAGTGGGCGTTCAAGGACGTGACGCCGCTGACGTCGGTGCGCGTCGTCAGCTACAGCGAGTTCGTGAACTGGAAGCCGATCCCGTCGCCGGCGGCGCTCGACGAGAAGCAGTACCAGGCCGACCTGCAGGCCATCGGGCATCTGTACGACCCGTCGCGAAATCTCGCGCCGCTGCTCGACGAGGAGCAGACCGCGGCGAAACCGCTGCCGCCGGAGAAGTGGGGGACGTACGCGTACTACAACAACCTCGGCGTGCAGCTGCGCGAGCAGGGGAAGCTGAAGGACGCCATCGAAGCCTTCAATACGGCCATCGAGCTGAATCCCGACCGCCCCACGCCGTACCTGAACATGGCCATGGCCGAGTACGACAAGCAGTGGTACACGCAAGCGGACGAGGCGTTCCTGCAGGCGGTGGCGAAGGGGCTGCCGAACGCGGAGAGCTGGCTGATCGACTTCGCGGCGCTCTACCGCGAGCACGACATGCCGTCGCGGGCCATCGCGCTGCTGTACCGGGGGAAGCAGATGTTCCCGCAGTCGTACGAGGTCGCGGCGAACCTCGGCTCGGCGCTGGTGGCGGCGAATCGGTACACCGAGGGCGTGCCGGAGCTGGAGCGGGCGCTGGGGCTGCAGCCGTCGTCGACGCTGGTGCTGAACAACCTCGGCATTTTCTACGCGAAGAAGCACGACTACGGGCGGGCCCTCGACTACTGGAACCGCTCGCTGACGATCGAGCCGCGCCAGCCGCAGATCCGGGCGGCGGCGGAGGCGGCGCGGACGATGCTGTAGAAGCAGGACACAGGGCACAGGACACGGGACACAGAAATCTTGACTTGAGACTGAGTCTCAGTATATCTTCGGCGACGGAGTTAGAATCCCTGTTATGCCCGCCGTCGAACGCGAGATCAACCGCTTCCAGCAATACCTCGGCACTCTCGGCCTCCGCCTCACCCGCGAGCGCGTCGCCCTCGTCCGCGAGATCTTCTCCACCCACTACCACTTCGAGGCCGACGAGCTCCTCCTCAAGATGAAGCAGAAGTCGGTCAAGATCTCCCGCGCCACCATCTACCGCACCCTCGAGCTCCTCGTGAAGTCCGGCATGGTCCGCCGCGTCCACCTCGGCGAGGACCACTACCACTACGAGCACGTCACCGGAAACTCCCACCACGACCACCTCATCTGCACCACCTGCGGCTCGGTCATCGAGTTCCACGACGCCGCCCTGGAGGCGCGCACGCTCGAGATTTGCGACAAGAAGAAGTTCACCCACACATTTCACAACCTGCAGATCCTCGGGATCTGCGACTCCTGCAGACGGAAAGGTGCGCTGCCCGAGGCTCCCGATCGCGTGACGATGATCTCCGAGGGCGCCATGCAGCTCCGCAAATAGCCGACATGCTCCCTGCCCTCGTCATCGTCTTTCGCGAAGGCTTCGAAGCCTTCCTCACCGTGGCCATCATCTTCGCCTTCCTGCGCAAGACCGGCCGCGACTTCCTCCGCCCGGCCGTCTACGCCGGCATCGCCACGTCGGTCGCGGCCAGCTTTGCCCTCGGCTGGGTGCTGATGCGCGTGAACCAGTCGCTGTGGGAAGGGATCCTCGGCCTGGTCGCGGCCGTGCTCGTGGCCACCTTCGTCGTCCACGTCTGGCGCACCGCCCCGCGCATGAAAGGGGACATGGAGCAGCACCTCGAGACGGCCTCGTCGCGGCACTCGCGCGGGCTGGCCGTCGCCGGCGTCTTCCTCTTCACCGTGCTCATGGTCACGCGCGAGGGGATGGAGACGGCGCTGATGCTGATCCAGGTCAAGAACACGCGTTTCATCCTCGGCTCGCTCCTCGGCATCGTCGCCGCGGCGCTGATGTCGTGGGCGTGGGCGCACTACGGACATCGCATCAACCTCAAGCGCTTCTTCCAGGTCACGGGCCTGTTCCTCCTGCTCTTCACCGCGCAGATCGCGTTTTACGCAATCCACGAGTTGTCGGAAGCCGAAGTGCTCCCGCACAGCGCGGCCATCCACACCGCCACCGAGCCGTTCTCGCCGGTGGGCGTGTACGGCAAGTGGTTCTCGGTGCTGATGGTCGGCGTCTGCGCGGCGTGGCTGCTGGCGGTGTCGATGAAGGACCGGCTCCGGCGCGCGCACGCCGTCATCGCGCTGCTGATCGTCGTCGCCGTCGCGCCGTCGGTCGCGCGTGCCGACACGACGCGCGCCCAGCAGATGATGGGCACGGTCTGCCAGATCACCGTCGCCGACGCCGATGCGACGTCGATCGATGCCGCGTTCGCCGAGGGGAAGCGCGTCGAGGCCATGCTCAGCACCTGGCGCAGCGACAGCGACCTGGCCCGCTTCAACGCCGGCGACGCGAGCACGCTGTCGACCGAGCTGTCGCTCGCACTCGTTCAGACCGTCCTGATGGCGAGGCTCAGCGGCGGCGCGTTCAATCCGCTGGTGCGCCCGCTGATCGACATCTGGAAAACGCGCGACGGCGGCGCCGTCCCGACGAAGGAGGCCATCGACGCGGCGCTCAAGCGCGTCGACCTCGCCAACGTCGTGACGCCGGAGAGCGGCGGGGTCATCCTCAAGAACGGCGCCCAATTCGAAGAAGGCGCATGGGGCAAAGGTCTGGCCATCGACAAGATGCTCCTGGTTCTGCGGCGCAAGAACGCCACGCGCGCCGTCATCAACCTCGGCGGAGAGATCGGCAAGTTCGGCGACGAGCCGTACATCGTCATCGCCGACCCGGCCCATCGCGACAAGCCCGCGGTCGGCCTGACCCTGGCCAGGGAGTCGATCTCCACGAGCGCCGGATCGGAGAAGAGCTTCACCGTCGCCGGGCGCACGTTCACGCATCTCATCGATCCGCGCAGCGGCGTGGCCCTCCCGCCGCGCGGCTCCGTCTCCGTCCTGCACGAGTCGGCCTTCACCGCCGACATGCTCTCGACGGCGCTCTACGTCCTCGGACCGGAGGCCGGCGCGAAGTGGGCGAAGGAGCACGCCGTCGACGCCGTCTTCATCACCGACAAGAACGAAGTCATCCCGGTGGGCCGCGTACCGCCGCTGGAGATACTCGACAAGAAGTTCACTCTGAAAAAGTAAGCGAGGTCCGATTCCGATGGTTCGAAGATTCCTGGTCGTCGTGTGCTCATTCGCGCTGGCGAGCGCGGCCATCGCTCAGGAGACGAGCGATCTCGAGACCCGCCTGCGCGCGCTGCAGGACAAGGTCGCCGAGGTCGAGGAGCTGAAGCGCGAGATCGACGTGCTGTCGAAGGAGATCGAGGCGCTGAAGACGGGCCAGCAGAAGCAGGCCGTCGAAGTCACGCCGGCGCTCTCCGGCCGGCAGTACGGCCTCGGCGCCGCGGCGTCGAAGGTCTATCGCGCCGAGCCGGGGTTCTCGATCGGCGGCTACGGCGACATGGCCTATCAGAACGGCGAGACGAGGACCGCGGATCTCGTGCGCGCCGTTCTCTACACCGGCTACAAGTTCAGCAACAACGTGCTGTTCAACTCGGAGCTCGAAGTCGAGCACGCCAGCACGGAGCTCGGCGGCTCGGTGTCGATGGAGTTCGCCTACCTCGACTTCCTGCTCCGCCCGCAGGCGAACGCGCGGGCCGGCGTGGTGCTGATGCCGGTCGGCTTCATCAACGAGCAGCACGAGCCGACGGCGTACTTCTGCGTGCAGCGGCCCACTGTCGAGCGCGTGATCATCCCGACGACGTGGAGCGAGATCGGCGCGGGACTCTTCGGCGACGCCGGGCGCCTCAGCTATCGCACGTACGTCGTCACCGGGATGGACAGCGCGCGCTTCGAGGCTGAGGAGGGATTGCACGAAGGGAAGCAGGCCGGCGCGGAGGCGAAGGCGCAGAACCTCGCTTTCGTGGCCCGCGCCGACTGGCATCCGATCGAAGGCACGCTCCTCGGCGGCGCGTTCTACACCGGCAACTCCGGACAGGGGCGCGGTTTCGCGGGGCGCGTGCGCCTCGGCGAGGTGCACGCGGAGTCGAAGTTCCGCGCCGTCTCGTTGCGGGCGCTCGCGGCGCGCGCGGCGGTCGGCGACGCCGCGGCGATCAACGCGGCGAACGGCTTCACCGGCGACGAGTCGGTCGGCAGCACCCTCGGCGGATGGTACGTGGAAGGCGGCTACGACCTCGGCCGCGGCAACGTGTCGTTCATCCCCTACGCGCGTTACGAGCGCTTCGACACACAGCGCAGCGTGCCCGCCGGCTTCGAGCGCAACCCGGACAACAACGGCCGCATTTTCACGTTCGGCGTCGCCTACAAGCCGATCCCGCAGACGGTGATCAAGGTCGACTGGCAGAACTACTCGACGCGCAAGGACCAATTCAACCTCGGACTCGGATACATCTTCTGATGAGACTCTCCGTCATTCTGAGCCGCGTCAGACGGCGAAGAATCGCCGAATTGCAGGATTCTGGCATCTTGCGATCCTTCGCCGCGCTACGCCGGCTCAGGATGACGGCGATGGTCGTTGGTCTGCTCGCGGCGAGCGCTGACGCACGCGTCCTCCTGACGCAGGAACAGGCGCTGGCGACGGCGTTCCCGGCACCGGTGAAGGTGACGCGGCAGAAGTTTTTCCTGACGCCAGCGCAGCTCGCCGCGGCGCGGAAGGAGAGCGGCGTCGACTTCGACGACACGCTGATCATCCGCTACGCCGGCAGCGACGGCCGCATCGCCTACTTCGACACGCATCGCGTGCGCACGGAACCGGAGACGGTGATGGTCGTCGTCAACGCGGACGGCAGCGTCGACCGCGTGGAGATCCTCTCCTTCAACGAGCCGACCGACTACTTCCCGAAGCGGCGCTGGCTCGACCAGCTCCTCCATCGCAAGCTCGACAACGAGCTGGCCCTGAACCGCGCCATCCGCCCGATCACCGGCGCGAGCCTCACCGGCCGCGCGCTCGTCAACGCCACGCGCAAGGTCCTGACGCTGCATCACGTGCTGACGGGAGTGGCGCCTCGATGATGACGCGCTTCCAGGTCGCGCTGCTGCAAGCGTCGCTGCTCGGCATGGCCGTGAGCGGCCTCGTCTTCGCCTGGATGAAGTACTTCATGAAGAGCGACGATCCGTTCGCCGTCGTCAATCACCCCTGGCAACCGTACATGATGACCGCGCACGTCCTGCTCGGGCCCCTGGCCGTCTTCGCCATCGGCTGGGTCTTCGGGAACCACGTCGTGCCGGCCTACCGTGGCGGCGCGCCGAACCGGCCGAGCGGAATGCTGACGATGCTGTTCTTCGTGCCGATGACGATCAGCGGCTACCTGATGCAGGTGACGGTCGCGGACGCGACGCGCAAGGCGTTCGCGATCTCGCATTGGGTGAGCGTGG
Source organism: Acidobacteriota bacterium (assembly GCA_046723495.1). GTDB lineage: Bacteria > Acidobacteriota > Thermoanaerobaculia > Gp7-AA8 > Gp7-AA8 > DATDFB01. Next base: position 2,725 of record JBKOUP010000512.1, on the reverse strand, counting down.
GGCTATTCGTTGCGGCGTACGCCGTTCACCTGATCAACAAGTCGCGCGAGGCGGCGTAGCGTCCGTTCCTTCCCCAAAATCACCGCCACGTCAAAAATCGGCGGCGACGCCCCGCGCCCCGTCAGCGCCAGGCGCAGCGGGTGGATCAGCTTCGCCGCGCTGACGCCGCGCGACTCGGCCAGCTTGCGCAGCGCGGCCTCGGTCGTCGTCACGTCGAACGGCTCCGTCGCCGCCAGCGTCTCGTGCAGCTCCCGCAGGCGATCGCCGAGGTCGTCGCCTTTGAGGTGCTTCTTCGCGGCCTCGGCGTCGTATTCGAAATCGTCCGTGAAGTAGAACGAGATCTGCTCGGCGATCTCGCGCAGCGTCCGGGCCCGCATCTTGTGCAGCTCGATGATCGGGCGCAGCGCCTCGGCCGGCGCCGGGTTGTCGCCGAGGAACGGGACGAGGTGCGCGTAGATCTCGTCCGCGCTCATGCGCATCAAATACTGGCCGTTCATCCAGAGGAGCTTCTCGGGGTCGAAGACGGCGGGCGCTTTGTTCACGTCGCCGAGGTCGAAGAGCTGCGCGGCGTCCTCCTTCGTGAAGATCTCGCGATCGCCGCCCGGGGACCAGCCGAGGAGCGTGAGGAAGTTGAAGAGCGCCTGCGGGACGATGCCGAGGTCGCGGTACTCCTCCGCCGACGTCGCGCCGGTGCGCTTGGAGAGGCGCTTGCGGTCGCTGCCGAGGATCAGCGGCAAGTGCGCGAAGACGGGGGGCTCGGCGCCGAAGGCGCGGAAGAGCACGACGTGCTTCGGCGTGTTCGAGAGATGGTCATCGCCGCGCGCGACGTGGGTGATGGCCATGTCGATGTCGTCGACGACGACGGAGAGGTGATAGGTCGGATGCTTGTCCGAGCGCAGAAGGACGAAGTCGTCAATGAGATCGCCCTCGAAGGCGACGTCGCCGCGGATCAGGTCGTGGAACTCGATGAGCGCCGGCTCGACACGGAAGCGGATCACATGCGGCGCCTCGGGGTGCTGCTCGGTGAGCGCCCGGCAGCGGCCGGAGTAGCGCCAGGTGCGCCCCTCGCGCTCGGCCTCGACGCGCTCTTCCTCGAGCTCTTCGACGGTGCAGTAGCAGCGATAGGCCTTGCCGCCGGCGACGAGCTCCTCGGCGCGCTCGCGATACCGCGCCAGGCGATCGCTCTGGTAGACCGGCCCCTCGTCCCACTCCACGCCGAGCCATTGCAGCGAGCTGACGATCTGCTCGGCGTGGTGCTGCTTGGAGCGCTCGACGTCGGTATCCTCGATGCGCAGCAGCATCGTCCCGCCGTAGCGCCGGGCGTGGAGGAGATTGAAGATGGCGGTGCGCGCGCCGCCGACGTGGAGAAAGCCGGTCGGGGAAGGGGCGAAACGGAGTTTCAAGGCGGCGAGAGTCTACAATCATTCGATGGGGCGGCGCGGCTTCTCCCTCATCGAAGTGCTGGTGGCGCTACTCATCCTGGCCATCGTCATCACGACGACGATCGCCATGTTCGCGGAGCGCCAGAAACGACTGCGCCAGGCGTCGGAAACGGTCCTCGCCTACCAGGCCTTGTCGAACGAAGCCGAGCTGTGGCGCCGCGTCGACTTCAACAGCCTCGACGGACAGCCGCTGACGTTCCGCTCCGACATGGCCATCCTCGCGCCGCTCGCGCCGTACGTCACCACGGTCAAGATCGACAAGCCGCGCACCGACGTCCGCAACATCACGCTCACCATCCGCTGGAACACCGCGCAGCACTCGGCGTCGCTGGCCCTCGCCCGCGCCGACACGGGAGGGACGAACCTGTGGTGAAGCGCGCGCGCGGCTACTCGCTGATGGAGATCACCGTCACGCTGGCGCTCTTCGGCGTCTTCCTCTTCATCATCGTCACGCTCACCGCGGAGATGCGCCGCAACGAGAAGAAGTGGCCGGTGAACTTCATGACCCACCCCGACGTCAGCGCGGCGATCTCCCGCCTCCGCCGCGACGTCTACGACGCGAAGTACTTCCCCGACGCGTGGCAGACGTACTCGCAGGACGGGCAGACGCCGATCCTGTACATGGTCTCGGCGGCGGGCGCGGAGACGGTCGTCTGGGACTTCCGCACGCCCGGCCAGGTGACGCGCCACGCCTGGATCGCCAACCTGCCCCAGGCGGACTGGGTGGCGCGGGGGACGCCGACGTTCACGGCCGAAAAATACGAAGCGCCGAACGGCGAGACGGGGCTGCACGTCGTCGCCGTCGACGACAAAGGAAAGCTTGCGATCGACCAGATCCTCATCGCCCGACCGCACGACTGAGCGGGGCTACGTCCTCATCTCCGCGATCGTGCTGGCCATCCTCTACTTCGCTCTGATGGAGCTGATGCTGCTCGACTCGTCGCGCACGCTGCGCGAAGCCCAGCGCTTCCGCGCCCGCATCGTGGCCACGACGCTCGCCGAGTCCGCCGCGGAGCTCGCCGCCGCGCAGATGGTGACCGCGCCGGGCGCCACGGTGAACGCCAGCGACGAGCAGGGGACGATGAACGCCACGCTGCAGCGCAGCGGCAGCACGTTCATGATCGATGCGAATGCCGAGGCGACCGGCGTGCCGCCGCAGAAGGCGACGGTGCACGTTCAGGGCGACATCGTGGGGAAAAAGGTGAGGGTCTCGTACACGTACCACACGTACTAGCGCGCAGGTCGCCTCCTTCCCATCAACAGTCCCAGCCCGAGGGCTGCGG
>JBKOUP010000076.1:0-19930 GCA_046723495.1 Acidobacteriota bacterium | reverse complement strand
CCGTCTTCAACGAGCGCGCCTGCGTGGCCTGCCATCGCGCCGGCGCCGTCGGCGGCGGCGGCGCGCGCACCGTCACGCGCTTCGCCACGCGCACCAACGGCGCCTTCGATGCGCTCACGAGCCTCGGCGGCTCGCTGCTGCAGGACCACGCCATCGGGCCGCCCGACGGATCGACGCACCCGTTCCGCCCGGAGCGCGTGCCGCAGAACGCCACGATCGTCGTCCGTCGCCGCACCACGCCGCTCTTCGGCCTCGGCTTCGTCGACGCCACGCCTGACTCCGTCTTCTTGTCGATGGCCGGCCGCGGAGACACGCCGGGACGCGTCAACCTCGTCGACAACATCCGCGCCGGCATGAAGACCGTCGGCAAATTCGGATGGAAGGCCCAGGTGCCGTCGCTCGTCCAGTTCGCCGGCGACGCCTACCTCAACGAGATGGGCATCACCAGCCCCGACTTTCCTAACGAGAATTGCCCGCAGGGCAACTGCGCCGAGCTGTCCTTCAACCCCGCGCCGGCGATCAACGACGACGGCAGCGGCGTGGCCGCGCTCGCGCAGTTCATGACCATGCTCAATGCTCCGCCGCGCGGCACGCAGACGAAGGACACGAACGACGGCGAGGCCCTCTTCGAGCGCAGCGGCTGCGCGTCGTGTCACGTGGCCACGCTGCACACCGGCGCGAGCTCCGTCGACGCCCTCGATCACAAGATCTACCACCCCTACTCCGACTTCCTGCTGCACGACATGGGCGCGCTCGCCGACGGCCTGGAGATGGGCGACGGCAAGGGCAACGAGATGCGCACCGCGCCGCTGTGGGGCATCCGCTTCGTGAACACGTACCTCCACGACGGCCGCGCCATCACGCTCGACCAGGCCATCGTCGCGCACGACGGCCAGGCCCGCGCCGCCCGCGACCGCTACAACGCCTTGTCGCCGGCGCAGAAGTCGAAGGTGATCGCGTTCCTGCAATCGCTGTAGGGAACAGGGAATGGGGAACAGGTGACAGGTGGTGGTCGTCACCTGTCGCCTGTCACCTGTTCCCTCACCTCTATAATGGGGCCCCATGAACCCAGTGATCCACCACGACGACGGACGTGTCGAGCTGCAGTCGCTCGATGGCATCAAAGGCAGTCCTCTCTACAACGACGATCTCGCCCCCGTCCCGGTCGCGCAGCGCAACTGGACCACCTACAACTACGCCGCGCTGTGGATCTCCATGGCCCATTGCATCCCGACGTACATGCTGTCGTCGGGCCTCATCGGCGCAGGCATGAACTGGTGGCAGGCCCTAATCACCATCCTCATCGGCAACACCATCGTCCTCGTCCCGATCCTCCTCAACTCCCACCCCGGCACGAAGTACGGCATCCCCTTCCCCGTCTTCGCCCGCGCCAGCTACGGCACCTTCGGCTCGAACCTGCCGGCGCTGATGCGCGCCATCGTCGCCTGCGGTTGGTTCGGCATCCAGACCTGGATCGGCGGCCAGGCCCTGCACACCTTCTTTGGCGCGCTTTTCCCCGGCTGGCTCACCTTCGGCCAGAAAATCAACGGCCATCTGCCGGGCGAATGGATCGCCTTCCTCATCTTCTGGGCCATCAACATCCTCATCATCTACCGCGGCATGAACCTGCTGCGCATGGTCGAGAACTGGGCCGCGCCGTTCGTCCTGGTCATGACCGCGTTCCTCCTGGCCTGGGCCATCACGAAGGCGCACGGCCTCGGCTACCTGCTCACGGAGAAAGGAAAGTTCCACACCTGGGCCGAGTTCCGTCCGATCTTCATCCCCTCGCTGACGGCGATGATCGGCTTCTGGGCCACGCTGTCGCTGAACATGCCCGACTTCACCCGCTTCGGCCGCAGCCAGCGCGAGCAGGCCATCGGGCAGACCGTGGCCCTGCCGACGACGATGACGGTCTTCGCGGCGATGGGTGTAATCATCACCTCCGCCGCCGTGATCATCTATCCCGGCACAGGCATCAATGACCTCTGGGATCCGGTCAAGCTCGTCGGCCGCTTCACCTCCCCGGTCGTCATCGCCGTCTCGATGTTCACCGTCGTCGTGGCCACGCTCTCGGTCAACATCGCCGCGAACGTCGTCTCCCCGGCGAACGACTTCTCGAACGCCTTCCCGCGCTGGATCTCCTTCCGCACCGGCGGCCTGATCACAGGCATTCTCGGCATCGTGATGCAGCCGTGGCGGCTGCTCGCCGATCCGTCGGGCTACATCTTCGGCTGGCTCGTCGCCTACTCCGGCGGCCTCGGTTCGATTGCCGGCGTCCTCGTCATCGACTACTGGGTGATCCGCAAGAAGCAGCTCGCCCTCGGCGACCTCTACACGACCGGCGGCGCCTACGCGTACGGCAGCGGCTGGAACTGGCGCGCCGTCGTGGCCACCGTCATCGGCTGCACGCTGGCCTGGATCGGACTGAAGGTGCCGTCGCTGCACATCCTCTACGACTTCGCCTGGTTCGTCGGCTTCGGCAGCGCCGCGCTCTCGTATTGGGCGCTGATGAAGGCCTTCCGCCCGCAGCCCGCGCTCGCGGAGCCGGCCACGGCATGATTCGACGGCTCTTCGCAGTGATTGCGCGCCTGTTCGGGAAGCGTGAGACACCTGTCCGCCGTCCTCTGTCCCCTGTCCCCTCCATCAGTGCGATAATCCCCGAACCCAAATCGGAGAAACGACATATGCCCCGAATCGTAAAGTGCGGTTTGATCCAGACCTCCCTCGCCGCGCCCAGCAGCGAGTCGATCGAGACCATTCGCGACGCCCAGATCGAGCGCACCCTCAAGTTCATCGATCAGGCCGGCCAGGAAGGCGTGCAGATGCTCTGCATGCAGGAAATCTTCACCGGCCCCTACTTCTGCGCCGAGCAGAACCCGCGCTGGTACGACGCCGTGGAGAAGATCCCCGACGGCCACACCACGCAGCTGATGCAGGAGTACGCGAAGAAATACCGCATGGTCATCGTCGTGCCGCTCTACGAAGAGGAAGGCACCGGGATCTACTACAACACCGCCGCGGTGATCGACGCCGACGGCACCTACCTCGGCAAGTATCGGAAGAATCACATTCCGCACACCGCCCCAGGCTTCTGGGAGAAGTACTACTTCCGTCCCGGCAACCTCGGCTACCCGGTCTTCGACACCGCCTACGGCAAGGTCGGCGTCTACATCTGCTACGACCGCCATTTCCCCGAGGGGGCGCGGGAGCTCGGCTTGAACGGCGCGGAGATCGTCTTCAACCCGTCCGCCACCGTCGCCGGCCTCTCCGAGTACCTCTGGAAGCTCGAGCAGCCTGCCCACGCCGTCGCCAACGGCTACTTCGTCGGCGCCATCAACCGCGTCGGCTACGAAGGCCCGTGGAACATCGGCGAGTTTTACGGACAGAGCTACTTCTGCGATCCGCGCGGCCAGTTCCTCGCCACCGCCAAGCGCGACGAGGATGCCCTCGTCACCGCGGAGCTCGATTTCGACAAGATCCGCGAGGTGCGCCATACGTGGCAGTTCTACCGCGACCGGCGGCCGGAGACGTATAACGGACTAGTTCGACTCTAGGTGACAGGTCACGGGCGACAGGCGACAGATGTTGTCCACGGCTCACCTGTCACCCGTCGCCCGTTCCCTCTGACCTATGCGTAACCACATCCGCTTCCTCGTCAACGGCCGTGAGCACCGGGCGGCCGGACCGACGGCGTTCACGACGCTGGCGAACTACCTCCGCTACGACGCCGCCGCCACCGGCACGAAGATCGTCTGCGAGGAAGGCGACTGCGGCGCCTGCACCGTCCTGATCCGCCGCGGCGACGCCGACTTCGTCCCCGTCAACTCCTGCATCCTCTCCCTCATCCAGCTCGACGGCACGAGCATCGTCACCGTCGAAGGGCTGGGCATGAACGCCGTGCAGCAGTCGATGATCGCCAACCACGGCGCGCAATGCGGCTACTGCACGCCCGGCTTCGTCGTGGCCATGTCGGCGCTCTTCGAGACGTGTGATCGCGTCGACGAGAAGCAGGTCCGCGACGGACTGACCGGAAACCTCTGCCGCTGCACCGGCTACGAGCCGATCATCAAGGCCGCGCTGACCGCGCCGCCGCCGCCGGCGAAATTGCGCGACCTCTACCCGCAGACGCTCGACGATGACGAGCCCGTGCGCGTTGAGAACTTCTTCGCCCCCACCACGCTCGCCGACGCGATTCGCTTCAAACGCGACAACCCCGGCTGCACGATCGTGCAGGGCGCCACCGACGTTGGCGTCTGGATCAACAAGCGCGCCTTCGCCGCGCCGGCCATGCTCTCGCTCGGAAAAATCCGCGAGCTCAACGAGCTCCGCGACGACGGCGGCGCCATCGTCGCCGGCGCGAACGTGACCCTGGCGCAGTTCGAGACCTTCATCAAAGACAAGATTCCTGAGTTGCACGGCATCCTCAACATCTTCGGCTCCCCGCAGATCAAGAACGCCGGCACGCTCGTCGGCAACGTCGCCAATGGCTCGCCGATCGGCGACACCTTGCCGTACCTCTTCGTCGCCGGCGCCGAGCTCGAGCTGGCCGGCACCGCCGGCGCCCGCACCGTCGCCATCGCCGACTTCTACCTCGGCTACAAGAAGTTCGACCTCCGCGCCGACGAGATCATCACCCGCGTGCGCGTCCCCGTCGTCGCCGACACGCTCAAGCTCTACAAGGTCAGCCGGCGCAAAGACCTCGACATCAGCGCCTTCACCGCCGCCATCCGCCTCCGCACCAGCGACGGCCACATCAACGCCGCCACCATCGCCTACGGCGGCGTCGCCCCGACCGTCGTGCGCCTGCCGCGCACGGAGTCGTTCCTGGCCGGCAAGCCGATCACGCTCGGCACTTTTGAAGAGGCCGGCCGCATCGCCCGCAGCGAAGTGAAGCCGATCTCCGACGTCCGCGGCTCCGCCGAGTACCGCGCCCAGCTCGCCGAGAACATCCTCCCGAAGTTCTATTACGAGGTGCTGGCGTGAGCAGCGTCGGGCGCAACGTCCCGCACGACTCCGCGCGCGGCCACGTCAGCGGCGAATCGATCTACGTCGACGACATGCCGCCCGCGCGCGGCGAGCTCGTCGTCGACTTCGTCTGGTCGCCCGTCGCGCACGGGCGCATCCGCGCCATCGACCTCGACGCCGCGCGCCGCATCGACGGCGTCGTGGCCCTCCTCACCCATCGCGACCTTGCCCACAACCGCTTCGGCGCGATCATCCAGGACGAGCTGCTCCTCGCCGAGGACGAAGTCACCTTCATCGGGCAGCCCGTCGTCGTCGTCGCCGCGGAGACGCGCGCGGCACTGCGCGCGGCCAAGCTCGCCGTCGCGCTCGACATCGAGAAACTCGAGCCGGTCTTCACCATCGACGAAGCGAAGCGGCGAAAGCAGTTCATCGGCAAGACGATGCACATCGTGCGCGGCGACGCCGAGGGAGCGTTCGCGGCGGCGAAGCACATCCTCGAGGGGCAGTTCAGGAACGGCGGTCAGGATCACTTCTACCTCGAAGGACAGGCAGCGATCGCGGTGCCGGGCGAATTCGACCAGATCGTCGTTCACTCCTCGACGCAGAACCCTTCCGAGGTCCAGGAAGTGATCGCCCACCTCCTCGGACTGCAGCTCAACCAGGTCGTCGTCGTCACAAAGCGCATGGGCGGCGGCTTCGGCGGCAAGGAGTGCCAGGCCACGCATCCGGCGGCGATCGCCGCGCTCGTCGCGCTCAAGACCAAGCGGCCGGCGCGCCTCGTCTACAACAAGGACGACGACATGCGCGTCACCGGCGGCCGCCATCCGTTCCAGAACGATTGGAAGGTGGCCTTCGACGACGACGGCGCCATCACCGCGCTGCGCGTCGACTTCTACTCCGACGGCGGCGCCTTCGCCGACCTCTCTCCCGCCGTCCTCGGCCGCGCCATGACGCACGCGGAGAACGCCTACTCCATCCCGAACGCGGAGATCCACGGCACGGTGTGCCGCACGAATCGCGCGCCGAACACCGCCTTCCGCGGCTTCGGCGGACCGCAGGGCGTCATCAACATCGAGAACATCATCGAGTCGATCGCCGTGGCCCTCGGCAAGGATGCGCTCGACGTCCGCCTCCGCAACTGCTACGGCATTGGCGAGCGCAACACCACGCCGTACGGGCAGACGGTGGCGAACAACATGCTGCCGCGGCTCTTCCGCGAGATCGTGGAGTCGTCGGATTACCAGGCCCGGCGCAAGGCGGTCGACGAATTCAACGCCACGTCGCCGACGCGCCTGCGCGGCCTCGCCTGCAGCGCGGTGAAGTTCGGGATCTCGTTCAACACGAAGTTTCTCAACCAGGCCAACGCGCTGGTCAATGTCTACCTCGACGGCTCCGTGCAGGTGTCGACCGGGGCGACGGAGATGGGTCAGGGCGTGAACACGAAGATCCGCCAACTCGTCGCCGACGAGTTCGCGATCGACGCCGGACAGGTAATCCTGATGCCGACGTCGACGGAGAAGAACAACAACACCTCGGCCACGGCCGCGTCGAGCGCCGCGGACCTCAACGGCAGCGCCGCCGTCGACGCCTGCCGCCGCATCCGCGCGCGCATGGCCGCCGTCGCCGCCGACTATTTCGCGCGCACCGCCGGCGTCGAGCCCTCGGCGGAGCACGTCGTCTTCAGCGACGGCGAGGTCTTCGACGACCGCGCCCCGCAGCAGCGCGTCCCCTTCCCCGCGCTGGTGAAGATGTGCCACCTCGAGCGTGTGTCGATGGGCGAGCGCGGCTTCTACGCGACGAAGGGCCTCGACTGGGACGCCGACCGCGGCTGCGGCACGCCGTTCCTCTATTTCACGATGGGCTGCGCCGTGAGCGAGGTCGAGATCGACCGCTTCACCGGCATGATGCGCACGCTGCGCAGCGACCTGCTGATGGACATCGGCAAGCCGATCAACCCCGGCATCGACCGCGGCCAGATCACCGGCGCGTTCGTGCAAGGCCTGGGCTGGCTGACGACGGAGGAGCTGCGCTACGCCGCCGACGGCGAGCTGCTCTCGCACAGCCCGACGACGTACAAGATCCCGAACATCCAGGACCTTCCGGAGACGTTCAACGTCGGCTGGATCGACAACGACACGAACACGGTGAACATCCGCGGCAGCAAGGCCGTCGGCGAGCCGCCGCTGCTCCTCGGCATCTCCGTGTGGCTGGCGGTAAAGAACGCCCTGGCCTACGAGTCGAACGGCGCGATCCCTCAGCTCCGCGCGCCGGCGACGGGGGAGGAGATTTTGCGGTTGCTGACGGAGTACAAGAACGCACGGGTGGGAGTGACGGAAGCCCTAGCGGCCGGTTAGCGAAAGAGCGAAGAGTACGCCCCAGACAACGATCGTCGCGCCGGCGAGCATGCTGTTCCGTCGCCGCGCGCGCAGAACTCGCGTTCGGTCCCGGGAGGAAGTGGCAGGCCATCGACGGCCAGCTCGACCAGCTGAATCTTGTCATCGTCGTACCTGCCGCTTCCGGTGATGCCGGCCGCGCGAGCGAGGCAAACGCGCGCATCGTGGTCGAGCAGAGTGGCCAGAAAGAAACCGGCGAATAGATACAGCCCAGAGATCAAGGCGTCATGAGTAAGGAAGAAGTGCACGATGAGCGCGGCACTGGTCAGTGACATCCAGAGCGGCACGGCCTTGCGCGCGGCCGCCGCGGAGACGGCCGAAAAGATGGTAGTGGTCTTTTTTAGCCGTGGCTTCGTAATCGCACGAAGAGGTAGAGCGCGCGTGGGCTGTTCCCGTACTCCGCCTTCGCCGCTGCCGGAATCCAATACCGCGTCGCGTTCGCGCCGACGGCGGCGTACGGTAGCACGTCGCGCGAGTAGCCGAGCGTCAGCGCCTTCACGCGGATGACTTCGCCGGCGATCAGCTCGTCCTTGTCGACGACCTCGGCGCGGCCGGTCACGTAGTTGGCGTCGAACTTCAGCAGCGACTCCACGAGCCAGGCGTTCGCGGACGGGCCTGCGCTCTTGTCGTTGTGGCCGTAGATCAGGCTCGTGCTCGACGTCGCCGTGCTGTACGCGACGGACGCCGTCGTCCGCTGGATGTTTCCGGGCTCCGTCGCCTCGGGGTGCACGAGATGGCTGGTCGAGAGCTGCGCGGTCACGTTCGGCGTGGGGTCGAACGTCACGCGCGCGGACCACGAGTCGATGCGGCCGGCGTCGATGTCCCAGCGGTTCGTGTTGTCGGGCTCGCGGCCGTGGAAGCCGCTGACGGCGTAGCCGAGCATCCCGCTCTGCGCGCCGAGCGTGAGCACGCTGCCGGCGATGTGCGTCGAGTCCTGCACGTGATGGCTCAGCGGCGCCTGCGGGATCTCGGCGGCCGAGGCGCGGTGGGGGAAGGCGACGGGGCCGAGGGCGGGATCGCCGACGGGGGCGGCGTAAAGGTACGCGACCGTGCTCGCCGTCAGCGGGCGCGCGTACTCCGCGGCGAGCTCCATGAACAAGTCGTGCGGATGCTGGCCGTCGATGACGCCCTCGCCCGACTGGAAGAGCTCGGGGTACTTGTGGCCGACCGTGGCCGGCTCGAGGCTGAGCATCGAGCGGAACATGACGTGGCCGCCGGCGAGCGGGCGGTCGGCCATGGCCATCATCCAGTTCGTCGAGAAAATCTTGTCGCCGCCGCGCGGGCCGGAATTCGTCGCGGCGTTGACGAACGCAACGCCGTGCAGAGCGGCCATGTGCATCGGCACGGCGGCGGGATTCATCGACGTCCCCGAGGCCTGGCGCATGAGCAGCGCGCTGGCCGGATCGTGGCTCATGTGCATGTGCTCGTGCCCCATCGGCATCTGCATCTGCGCGAGTGTGAAGAGAACTATGATGCCGTGCATGAGAGCCATCGAACGTCTACTCGAACAGCTTAACGCTGCGTACGGGGGCCCTGCATGGCACGGGCCCGCGTTGCGCGAGCTGCTCGAGGACGCGACCGAGGAGCAGGCACGGGCGCGGCCGATCGCGAACGCGCACTCGATCGTCGAGCTCGTCGTGCACGTGCGGACGTGGATGGACGCGGCGTCGGAGCGCCTGGCGGGCTCGACGCGCGAGCTGACGACGGAGGAGGACTGGTCCGACGTCGCGCAAACGTCGTGGCTGGCCGTCCTCGATGAGCTCGACAACGCCGAGAGCCGGCTCTGCGACGCCGTGGCGCGGCTGCGTCCGGAAGATCTCGATCAGCCGGTTGCGGGAAGGACGTACAGCGTCTACAAGCTCGTGCATGGCGTGATCCAGCACAACCTCTACCATGCCGGGCAGATCGCGCTGTTGAAAAAGATGCTCGCGGCGAAGTGAGCCGGAAAGCTCTTCGCGGCGCGGCGCGTTTTCATTCGCACAACAGACAACTGGTCACGCGAAAGGGCAAACTTCCGGCGACGGAGGGGCGCAAAGCGACCGGCCCCAGCCTTGGGGCAGCGGCGCTGCCGAACGTGATCTCGCGATGAAGCGCGGGACGTTCCGTGACCCAAAAGGGAAGGAGCGAACCCGTGCGAAATCGGATTGCCGTCCTCGTCTTCACCGCCGTTGCGCTCGCCGCGCCGCTGTCGGCCGCGCCGCTGCCGCAGCTCGCCGCCGGCTCGTTCCCCCTCCCGGTCCCGCAGTACCTCTCCGCGATCATCAATGAAGCGGCGGCGAAGTACCGCGTCGACCCGAACCTCATCGCTGCGATGGCCTTCCGCGAGTCGCGCTTCGACGCCCACGCCGTCTCCTCGCGCGGCGCGCAGGGCATCATGCAGCTCATGCCCCGCACCGCGGCGGCCATGGGCGTGCGCGACAGCTTCGATGCGCGCGACAACGTCTTCGGCGCGACGCGTTACCTCGCCACGCTGCTGAACCGCTTCCATGGCAACGTCGACCTGACCCTGGCCGCGTACAACGCCGGCCCCGAGCTCGTCGACCGCGTCGGTCCGAACGCGACGCAGGAGGCGGTCGACTATGTCGCCGCGGTCAAGAGCTTCTACCTGACGGCGCTGCGCGCGCTGTCGTAATCTGAGCGCGTGCTGCGCTTCCTTCGGGACGACGACTTCGACGCCCTCGTCGCCGCGGCCAACGAGGCCTTCAGCGACTACCTCGTGTCGATGAGCATGACCGCGCCGCAGCTGCGCGAGATCTGCGCGCGGCGCGGCGTCGTCCTGGAGCTCTCGCCCGCAGCGTTCGACGGCAAGCGCATCGTCGCCTACACGCTCAACGCCCTCGGCACGTGGAACGGCGTGCCGAGCGCGTACGACGGCGGCACCGGCGTCGTGCCGTCCCATCGCCGCCAAGGCCTGGCTCGGCAGCTGCTGGAAATCTCGTTCCCGGCGTTGCGCGCGCGCGGGGCGCGGCAGATGGTCCTCGAAGTCCTCGAGAAGAACGAGCGCGCCGTCCCGCTCTATCGCGCGCTCGGATTCGAGATCACGCGGCGCCTGCACTGCTGGCGCTACAGCGGAGCGGGCGAATTCGATCGCGACGCCGTCGAGATCGCGCTCGACGACGCCCCGCTTCACTTCTGCGACGCCGCGCCGTCGTGGCAGAACGCCATCGAGGCCGTGCGCCGCGCCGGCGACGACCGACGCGTCATCGCCGTCGACGGCGGCTATGTCATCGTCCACGCCGCCACCGGCGACCTCGCCCAGCTCGCCGTCGATCCCGCGCGGCGGCGGCGCGGCATCGGCACGCGTCTGCTGCGCCACGCCGCCGCGGTCGCCGCGAAGCCGCTGCGCATCCGCAACGTCGAGCTCGCGGCGGAGCCGTTCTTCGCCGCCGCGGGCGCGGAGCTCTTCGCCACGCAGCTCGAAATGCTCCGTGCTACGCTGGACTGATGAGCGATCCGCGTTATCCCGTCGGCAAATACGAACGCCGCGACGTCCTCACGCCCGACGAGCGCGCCACCCTGATCGAGCAGATCGCCGCCGCGCCGGCGAAGATGCGCGAGGCCGTCGCCGGGCTCACACCGCAGCAGCTCGAGACGCCGTACCGCGAGGGCGGCTGGACGCTGCGCCAGGTCGTCCACCACGTCCCCGACTCGCACATGAACTCATACGTGCGCTTCAAGCTCGCGCTGACCGAGACGACGCCGACGATCCGGCCGTACGACGAGGCGCGCTGGGCCGAGCTCGCCGACTCGCGCGACACGCCGCCGGAGACGTCGATGGCGCTGCTGGAGTCGCTGCACGACCGCTGGGTGCGCCTGCTCCGCTCCATGTCCGCGGACGACTTCCAACGCACGCTCAACCATCCGGAGAACGGGCTGATGACGCTCGACGCCATGCTCGCGCTTTACGCGTGGCATGGGCGGCATCACGTCGCGCACATCACGACGACGCGGCAACGCAACGGGTGGTGACTACTTCTTTTCCGAATCGGGCCCGTTCTTGAACGACTCGCGGAATCCGCGGATCCCTTCGCCGAGGCCCTTGCCGAGCTCAGGAAGCTTGGCCGGACCGAAGACGAGAAGACAGATCACGAGCACGAGCAGCAGATGCGTGGGTTGAAAGAGATCTCCGAGCATGTGGGGTTAGACGACCTTTCTCCGAGCCTGCTTACAGTATAGGTGACAGGGAACAGGTAACAGGGAACAGATGACAGGTGACAGCGCACACCCGTCACCTGTCGCCTGTTCCCTGTCACCTATCGCTTGTACGTCCCAATCAACTGCGTCTGCGCGATCACCTTCCCCTTCGACGGCGGCGCTTCGTCGCCGAGCGCGTACAGCGTGAACACGTAATGGTGGAGCCCGTTCGGCGGACACGGCCCGCCGTAGCCCTGCTTCCCGAATCCGTTCGGCTCCTCGGTGCCGGGGTGCTGTCCTTCGGTGATCGTCGTCGTCGACGGCGCGATCTTCCACACCAGCCAGTGCGTGAACGTGCCGCCCGGAGCGTCGGGATCCTCGACCGTGAGGGCCAGCGACTTCGCGTCGGCGGGGACGCCGGAGATGGCCAGCGGCGGGCTGACGTTCGCGCCGTCGCAGGTGTACTTCGCCGGGATCGCGCCGTTGTTCGCGAATGCGGAGCTCGAGAGATTCATGTTCGACGACGCTGCAACGGGCGCGCCGCGATGCTCCGGCCGCGCGCACGCTGCGAGAAGAGCGAGCGTCATGAGGGTTCGTCGCATTTAAAATCCCCTCGTGCCGACCTTCTTCGACGCCCTCAACGACCTCATGGCCGCCGAGGTGCCGCTCGTCACCGTGACGATCGTCGACACCGTCGGAAGCGTACCGCAAGATCGCGGCGCGAAAGCGATCGTCACCGCGGACGGGCTCGTCTTCGGCACCGTCGGCGGTGGCAGAGTGGAAACAAAAGCCATCGCCGAGGCCCAGCGCATGCTGCGCGGCGAGATCGACGGCAACACCCACTTCGCCCAGTGGAACCTGCAGAAAGACGTCGGCATGACCTGTGGCGGCGTCGTCAAGCTCTACTTCGAGTCGCACAACGTCGGGCGCTGGCAGATCTGGGTCTTCGGCGCGGGCCACACCGCGCAGGCCCTCGTCAACCTCCTGATCCATCTCGACTGCCACGTCACCTGCGTCGATCCGCGTGCGGAGTGGCTCGACAAGCTCCCGCAGTCGCCGAAGCTGACGAAGGTGCAGAGCGCCGACATGCCCTCGTGCGTCGCAGCCATCCCCGAAGGCGCATCCGTCGTGCTGATGACGATGGGCCACACGACGGACAAGCCGATCCTGATCGAGATCCTGCGCACGCGCACGTTCCCCTACCTCGGCGTGATCGGCAGCGACGCCAAGGCGGCCATCCTGCGCCGCGACGTCCGCGAGGCCGGCCTCTCCGAGGAGATGACGGGCGCGTTCTTCTGCCCCATTGGCCTCGACCTCGGCACGAATCATCCGTACGAGATCGCCCTCAGCGTGGCCGCGCAGCTCGTGCAGACCCGCGATGCCCGGCGGGCCTGACCGATGCATTGATCCGCTGCGTGGCCAACGCCAGCGTTCTCGTCGTGGAGGATGACGACATCGTGCGCCGTCTGCTCGCCGAGTACCTCGAAACGCATTCTCACGTCACCGTCGAGTCCGCGCGCGACGGCGTCGAGGCCCTGCACCGGATCTCCACGAAACCCTACGACGTCATCGTGCTCGACATCATGATGCCGAAGATGAGCGGCGCCGATCTGCTCGACTCCCTGGCCGCTCTCCGCCACGATCCCTCGGTGCAGTCGCTGCGGTCGGCGCCGGCGGTCCTCGTCGTCACCAGCGTCTCCGCCGGCGAGGTGCCGGACCGCATCATCGCCGAGCGCTGTCCCGAGCTCGTCCGCCGCGTCTTCCGCAAGCCGCTGGAGTTGTGCGCGCTGGCCGAGGAAGTGGAGCATTACCTGCGGTAGCATCCGCCTTCCGACGATGCGCATTCGCTTCATCTGCATCCACGGCCACTTCTATCAGCCGCCGCGGGAGAACCCGTGGCTGGAGGCGGTGGAGACGCAGGACTCGGCCACGCCCTATCACGACTGGAACGAGCGCGTCACCGCGGAGTGCTACGGGCCGAACGCATCGTCGCGCATCCTCGACGCCCGCGACCGCATCGTCAAGATCGTCAACAACTACGCCTACATCAGCTTCAACTTCGGACCGACGCTGCTGTCGTGGCTCGCCCAGCGCGAGCCCGAGGTCTACGCCGCCATCCTCGACGCCGACCGCGTCAGCCGCGAGCGCTACGGCGGCCACGGCAACGCCATCGCCCAAGCCTATAACCACATGATCCTGCCGCTGGCCAACGAGCGCGACAAGCGCACGCAGGTGCGCTGGGGCGTGCGCGACTTCGAGCGCCGCTTCGGGCGCAAGCCGGCGGGGATGTGGCTGCCGGAGACGGCCGTCGACGTCGACTCGCTCGAGGCCTTGGCCGAGGAAGGGATCGCCTTCACCATCCTCGAGCCCCATCAGGCCGCGCGCTGGCGGCGCATCGGCGAGGACGACTGGACCGAGCACGCCGGCGCCATCGATCCGACCATGCCCTACCACTGCGCGCTCCCGTCCGGCCGCAGCATCGCCGTCTTTTTCTACGACGGCCCGATCTCCCGCGCCGTCGCCTTCGAGCGCCTCCTGGCCCGCGGCGAGAACCTCGCCCACCGCCTTCTCGGCGCGTTCCACGAGCAGCGCAAGCATCCGCAGCTCGTCAACATCGCCACCGACGGCGAGACCTACGGCCATCACCACCGCCACGGCGACATGGCCCTCGCCTACGCCCTCGACTACATCGAGCAGCAGAAGCTGGCCCGCCTGGCAAACTACGGTTGGTTCCTCGATCAGAACCCGCCGGCGCACGAGGTCGAGATCGCCGAGAACACGTCGTGGAGCTGCATCCACGGCGTGGAGCGCTGGCGCAGCGACTGCGGCTGCAACACCGGCGCGGGCAACGGCTGGAACCAGCAGTGGCGCGGGCCGCTGCGCGACGCCCTCGACTGGCTGCGCGATGAGTGCATCGAGATCTTCGAGGAGAACGGCGCGCGCGTCATGCACGACCCGTGGGCCGCGCGCGACGACTACATCGACGTCGTGCTCGACCGCGGCGACGACAGCGTCCGCAGCTTCCTGGCCCGGCACGCCCTCGTCGACGTTCCCGTCGTCGTCTTCGATCTCCTGGAGATGCAGCGCAACGCCATGCTCATGTACACGAGCTGCGGCTGGTTCTTCAACGACGTCTCCGGCATCGAGACCCTGCAGGTGCTGCACTACGCCGCGCGGGCCATCCAGCTTGCCGAGAAAATCTCCGGCCGTCCGCTGGAGCTCGAATTCCTCGAGCGCATCGGCCGGGCCCGCAGCAATCTGCCCGAGCACAACGACGGACGCCAGATCTACGAGCGCGAGGTGAAGCCGACGCGGCTCGACCTCCGCCGCGTGGCCGCGCACTACGCCGTGGCCTCGCTCTTCGACAACTTCAACCACGAGGACGACGTCTACTGCTACCGCGTCCGCCAGAACGACTTCGAGTCGATGCGCGCCGGCCGGGCCAAGATGGCTGTCGGCGCGATCACGGTGACGTCGTTGATCACGCGCGAAGAGGCCGACTTCGAGTTCACCGTGATCCACCTCGGCGAGACGGAGCTGACCGGCGGCGTCCGCCCCGCCGGCACGAGCGAGTACTACACGGCCATGAAGCGCGACCTCAGCGAAGACCTGCGCGTGAACGGCGTGTCGTCGGTCATCCGCGTCCTCGACGAGTACTTCTCCGAGCCGCTGCTGTCGATCCGGGCCCTCTTCCGCGACGAGCAGCGCCGCATCCTCAACGTCCTATGCGACGCCACGCTGCACGAGGCCGAGAGCACCTTCCGCGCCCTGCACGAGCGCTACGACCCGCTGATGCGCTTCCACACCACCCTCGGCGTCCCTCTGCCGGGCGTCCTGCGCACGGCCGCGGAGTTCGACGTGAACATGCAGCTGCGCCGGCTCCTCGGCAACGACGACCTGCCGCTCGCGGAGATCGGCGACCGCCTGCGCGAAGCGCGCGACGAGCGCGTCGTGCTCGACGAGACGACGCTGATGACCATCGAGCGCGCCCTCGAGCGCGTCGCCGCCGAGGCTGCGAAGAAGCCCGACGACATCGACGTCCTGGAGCGCTTCGAGACGCTGGTGTCGCTCGTGCGCGAGTCACAGGTGAAGGTAAGCCTGCGCAAGCCCCAGAACGATTACTACCGGCTGCGCAAGACGGTGCGGCCCGTCGTGGCCGCGAGCGCGGGCAACGGCTCCTCCGCCGCGAATCGCTGGCTACAGCACTTCGACGCCCTCGGCGAGAAGCTCTCCATCAGCCCGGAGGCCAGCGGGTGACGCGCGCCGCCGGCGTGCTGCTGCATCCGACGTCGCTTCCCGGCCCCGGCGGCATCGGCAGCCTCGGCGAAGAGCTGTTCGCGTTTCTCGACTGGGCGCAGAGCGCGGGGCTGCGCATCTGGCAGGTGCTCCCGCTCAATCCGCCCGGCTACGGGAACTCGCCCTACGGATGCCTGTCATCGTACGCGGGCAATCCGCTGCTGATCTCGCTGCCGTCGCCGGAGCACGTTCCGTCGGCGGATCACGTCGACTTCGAGCGCGTTCGCGAATCGAAGCACGCGGCGCTGCGCGAGTCGTTCGCGCAGTTTCGGGCCACCGAGGATCGAGCGCCGCTGACGGCGTTCGAGCGCGACAACGCCTGGCTTCCCGATTGGGCCCTCTTCGCGGCGTTGAAAGAGCAGAACGGCGGCCGTGCCTGGCCGGAGTGGCCGCCGGAGCTGGCCTTCCGCGACAAGGAGGCCATCGCCCGCGCGCGCCGCGAGCTCGCCGACGAGATCCGCTTTCACAAATACGTGCAGTGGCTCTTCTTCACGCAGTGGGCCGCCGCGCGCCGCGCCGCGGCCGCGCGCGGGATCACGATCATGGGCGACGTGCCGATCTACGTGGCCTGGGACAGCGCCGACGTCTGGGCGAACCGGCACCTGTTCCAGCTCGATGACGAGGGCCGCCCGACGGTGGTGGCCGGCGTGCCGCCCGACTATTTCAGCGAGACGGGGCAGCGCTGGGGCAATCCGCTCTACCGCTGGGACGCGCTGCGCGAGACACGCTTCCGCTGGTGGGTCTCGCGCATCCGCGCCGCGCTGCGCTTCGCCGACGTCGTGCGCATGGATCACTTCCGCGGCTTCGCGGCGTACTGGGAGATTCCGGCGAGCGAGGCGACGGCGATCCACGGCCGCTGGGTGCCCGCCCCCGGCAAGGCGCTGTTCGACGCGGTCCGCAGCGCCCTCGGCGGCCTGCCGCTGGTCGCCGAGGACTTGGGCCACATCACCGAAGAGGTGCACGAGCTGCGGCGCGCGATTGGCATTCCCGGCATGCGCATCCTGCAGTTCGCCTTTCAGCAGCCGAACAGTCCGCACCTCCCGCACGCCTTCCCGCCGGAGACGGTGGTGTACAGCGGGACGCACGACAACGACACCGCCCGCGGCTGGTTCGAGAACGCAACGGACGAGGAGCGCGCCGCCGTGGCCACGTACCTCGGCCTCGACGACGTGAACGACGCCGCCTGGACGCTGATCCGCGCTGCGTTCACGTCGGTCGCCGAGACCGCGATCGTGCCGGTGCAGGACATCCTCGACCTCGGCTCGGAGGCAAGGATGAACATGCCCGGCGACGAGAAGGGCAACTGGACGTGGCGGCTTCGGGAGGAGGCGCTGACCGCGGAGCACGCGGGGCGGGTGCGGGGGTTGGCGGAGGTCAGCGGAAGAGTGCCGTGAGATCGATGGCCAAGCCGGGAAGGATGGGCGTCGTGGCCACGTCGCCCGCCGACGCGGCGAGCTCGCTCACGAGCACCAGCTTTTTGTCTGGCCGTCGGTAGATTCGAATCGTGTTGATCTCCGGATCGGCGATCCAATATTCCTCCACTCCGAATTGGTCGTAGATCGCCTTCTTGCGGATCTCGTCGTTGCGCCGATTGAACTCCGACAGGACCTCGATGAGGAAGTCGGGCGCCCCTTGAATGTTTTTCTTCGTAATGATCGAGGAGCGCTCGTTGCTGATGAAGAGGATGTCCGGCGAGCAGACGTTGTCGATCGCGAAGACGGTGTCGAGAGGCGCGACAAAGACTTGACCGAGGGGGTGCTCGTCGAGATGGTTTCCGATGATGCGCGCGAGCCACAGCACGATGCGCTGATGCCTGGTTACGGGTGATGGCGCCACAAAAAGCTCCCCGTCGAGGATTTCGCGAATGACGTTGTCCTCCGGCATCGCGGCCAGGTCATCGTACGTCCATCGCTTGACGACGGTACTCATGCCGTAAGTCTACCTCGGCTCCAACACCGCCACCGGAAACGACGCGAAGAGGTTCCGCAACGGCAGCGCGTCGCCGGAGAGCTCCTCATCCGTGAAGATGTTTCTCCACGAGCCGGAGAGCGGCAGCGACGCACCATCCGGCCACGTGAACGGGAAGACGCCGGGCTTCGTCACCTGCGTCGTCAGGCGCGGCACGGCCACCACGACCGTCGCGCCGCCGAGCGCGCGGGTGAACGCGCAGACATTCGCGCCGCCGTCGACCGGCGTGTAGTCGCCGTCGCGGAACAGCGCCTCCATCCGCGCGCGCAGCGCAAGCGTCTTGTACGTCACGTATAGCTTCACGCGGCCGTCGGGCCAGCGGCGGAGGAGCGTGGCCAGGTCGGCGCCGCTGCTCATCTTGCGCAGCAGCGATGCGCGTGCTTCGTAGTCGACCGGCCTGCGGTTGTCGGGATCGACGAGGCTGTAGTCCCACAGCTCCGTCCCCTGGTAGAAATCGGGCACGCCCGGCGCCGTCGCCTTCAGCACCGTCTGGGAGAGCGCGTTCAGGAATCCATGAAACGCCACGCGGCGCTGGAAGCGCAGGAAGTCGGCGCGAAACCGCTCGCATTGCAGCAGCGCGCCCGCGTAGTCGAGCAGCGCGCGCTCGTACTTGGCGTCCGGCACGATCCACGACGTCTTCGTCTTCGCCTCGCGCGCCGCCTTCTCCACGTACTGCTTCAGGCGCGCCTCGTCGAGCGGCCAGGCGCCGGCGAGGGTCTGGTACAGCAGCAGCTCCTCGTTCGGATGCGGCACGCCGCCGCGCCGCAGCTCCGCGGTCATCCGCGACCACCGCCGCACCTGCCGCGCCCACGCCGCCGGCATCTCCGAGAGCACGTTGATCCGGGCGCGCACGTCCTCGCTGCGCTTCGTGTCGTGCGTTGACGTCGCGTTCAGCGTGTGCGGCCAGGCCCGCTGCCGCTGCGCGTTGTGCTCGTGGAACTCGGCGACGGGATCGAAGTCGCCGCCCCGTCCCGGATCGCCGCCGACGTCGTTCAGCGACACGAGGCGGTTGTAGTTGTAGAACGCCGTGTCCTCGACGCCCTTGGCCATCACCCGGCCGGTGAACTGCTGCCAGCGCATCACGAAGTTCAGCCAGTGCTCGCGTTCCCCGGCGATGTACGCCGGCGGCTCGACGAGGAGCACGAGCTCGAGAAACACGAACAGCCGCGGATCGATCGACGCCGCCGCGCGCCGCTGCGCCTCCGCGATCGCGTCCATGATCACCGCGCGGTCGTCGTTGCTCACGCCGCCGTTGCGGATGTACGTGCGGTACACGCGCAGGCAGGCCGTCACCTCGGTCAGCGCGGCGAGCAGCTCCGTCGGCGCGAAGTCGCGCGCGTTGCGGTCCGCCATCGCCAGCGCGGAGAGCTCCTTCCCCAGCGTGCGCATCTCGCCCGAGAAGAGCTCGGCGATGACCTGCTTCTTGCGCTCGTAGCAGATGTCGTCGAACGACTGCGTGACGCCGGTGAAGCGGCGGTAGAAGTCGTCGAGCTCCGCGAGGCCGGCGGGGTCGACGAAGAGCGCGTTCACGCGGTCGAGGAAGTCGTAGCCGGTCGTGCCGTCGACGGGGAGCGCCGCCGGCAGCTCCTCGCCGCGCGTCAGAATTTTCTCGAGGACGATGTAGAACTTGTCGTCGCCGAGGCGGAGTTGCAGCTTGCGCATGTGCCCGACGGGATCGAAGAGACCGTCGATGTGGTCGATGCGCAGCCCCGTCACCTTCCCCTCGGCGATGAGCTCGAGCGTCCGCCGGTTGCGGGCCTCGAAGACTTCGGGATCTTCCACGCGCAGGCCGACGAGGTCGGTGACGTCGAAGAAGCGGCGGTAGTTGATCTTCTCGCTGGCGATGCGCCAGTAGGCGAGGCGGTACCACTGCGCGTCGAGCACGACGTCGAGGGCGTCGACGTCGGCGTTGATCGTGTCGACGGCGCGGTCGAGGGCCTCGTGGAACGGCGCGTCCTGCTCGTAGATCCGCCACAGCGTCTCCTTGAGGAAGCGGCTGTTCGGCACGGTGACGTCGCCCTCGACGAGCTCGCGCAGCTCGATGGCCACGCCCTCGTGCGGAATGGAGTCGATGCAGCGCTGCAGGACGATGCGATACGACGACGGCGCCAGCGGCAGGCGGTGGTCGTAGTAGGTGAAGAAGAAGCCGTCGGCGTCGAAGCCGAGGCGGAGCT
>JBKOUP010000316.1:0-9446 GCA_046723495.1 Acidobacteriota bacterium | reverse complement strand
CCTTCTCCCAGTCGATCTCCTTATGCGGATTCGGCGTCAGCTCGACCAGCGCGCATCCAGTCCCCCACACCGGGGCGTAGGCGTGCACTTTTCCGTCGTACTTGTTGTGCTCACCGGCGAGCGACGCGAGCCACCAGATCGCCTTGAATCCCATGTCGGCGTTCGCTTCGCGGCCGAACTCGCGCGCGACCTGGGCGACGTCCTCGAGCCGCCCCTCGCCGAGCATCTCGACGATCTTGCGATTCCACTCGTCGTCTTTCTGCGACGAGATGCGGTCGCGCGCCGGATCGATCTCCGCCACTTCGTAGCGGTTCGAGAGGTTCGTCACGACGACCACGATCGTCTTCTTGCCGTAACGCTCGATCGCCGCCCGCGCCGCGAAGCCGAGCGCGCGCGTCTCCTCGCGCTCCGCGTAGATGTTGCAGGAGACGACGGAGGCGGGGACGGCGTTGCCGGGATTCAGCAGCTTCAGCGCCACGACGGTGCCGGTGTCGATCGGGAAGCCGTGGTAGTCGACCGTCGCCGCCTGCATGCCGTTCTGCTTGCAGAGCGCGCAGTAGAGCTTTCCGAGCTCGGGATCGACGCGGAACTCGTACGGGATCTCGCCGAGCTCGTACCAGTTCTGATCGACGAGGATCCATTGCGGCTTCGGATCGGTCTGGAAGAGATGGCCGATGACGGAGAACCACTGCGTGGAGTAGACGAGGATGAGCTCCGCTCCGGAGGCGGCGATCTCGCGGCCGACGGCCTCGTAGCTCGCGCGCAGCGAGGCCCAGCCGGAGTTTTTCTCCGGCGCCAGGAGGACGTGAGGCTGGCCGGGGACGATGTAGGCCTTCTGGATGGGCATCAATGCACGTACGACGCGGCCTCGACGACGTCGCGCCGCGACTGGATGATCGACGTCGCCAATAGCGCGCGCCGGCCGATCTCCTCCCACTGCGCGGTGCGGACGAGGTCCGGCACCGCCAGGGAGGCGCCGAGGTTCACGGCCATGCAGCCGGCGTCGAGGTAGGACTCGATCATGTCCAGCGGCACGGGGCCGCCGGCGAGCATTTGCACGTCGCGGATGGGGCCGCGGATGGTGCGGATGTAGTCGGGCCCGCCGAG
Source organism: Acidobacteriota bacterium (assembly GCA_046723495.1). Classification (GTDB taxonomy): domain Bacteria; phylum Acidobacteriota; class Thermoanaerobaculia; order Gp7-AA8; family Gp7-AA8; genus DATDFB01. Next base: position 8,339 of record JBKOUP010000316.1, on the reverse strand, counting down.
GTGCTGGGCGGGATAGACCTTGACGATGTCCGCGCCGGCTTCCCAGGCGCGGATGATCTCGGTCGGCGTGGCCGCGCCGGCGACGGAGAGGAGGTCGTTCTCGGTCGCGTACTCGATGACCTGGAAGTCGGTGTGCGGCGAGACGATGACGTGCGCTCCGGCGCGCCGGGCCAGGGCGGCGTCGTTGGTGCTGCGCACGGTGCCGGCGGCGATGACGACGTCGGCCTCGGCGTAGCGCGCCGCGAGCTTGGCGATGAGCTCGAAGGCGTCGGGCGTGGTGAGCGTGATCTCGATGATGCGCACGCCGTTGCGCGCGTAGGCGTCGGCCACGGCCTCGGCCACCTCGGCGTTCTCTTCACGGACGACGCCAATGATCTGTTCAGTGCGGGCTTTGTCGAGGAGTTCGGTGCGGACGGACATGGTGGCGGGATTTTAGCGGATCTGCAGGAGTGGAGGCCGATCAGCGGCGCCAACGGCGCAGCCAGAACGCGCGCCGGCGGTGGTGCGCGACGGCGACGATGAAAATCAGGTCTCCGTGAATGCGATAGATGATGTCGTAGCGAAATCCGCGGATTCGTTTCCGCCGGCCGCCGCGCGTGCGTGGACCAAGACGGGGAAACTCCAGAAGCAGCTCGCAGGCGTAGCTGAACGCCGCGAGAAACCGTTCTCCATACCCGCGTCTCTGTTCATCGATGTAGCGGGCGATCTCCGCGAGCTCACGGTCAGCCGCGGGATGGACGTCGAGTCGCATCGTTCAACGCCGCACGCGCATTGGCGACCGACTCCTCAACCGGTATGCCTTGCACCTTTCCGCTGATCAGTTCCTCTGCTCGGCGATCCCATTCGTCTTCGAGAGCGCGTTCTTCGTCCGACAGCGTACTTTCGTAGAGCTCATCCGCGAGAAGCGCGCGCTCCTCATCGGAGAGATCCATCGCCTCGTCGCGAACTTCTTCGTAGATGCGACTCATCGCCCAAAGTCTAATCCAACCGCGCCGCCAGCTCCCTGAACTGCGCCTCCTCCCGCAACCCGTCCAGCCGCGGATCCACGTTCACGAACACCAGCCACGCGCTCCGGTCCTCGTACGCCTCGTTCAGCTTCGCCAGCGCCGCGACTTTGTCGCCTAAGCCGGCGTAGATGATGGCGATGTCGTACGGCGAGATGTAGCGCATCTTGGCCTGCTCGGCCAGCATCGACAGGATCATCTCGGCCTCGGCGCGGTGGCCGGCGATGGCGCGGGTGTGGCCGAGCATGGCCAGCAGGATCGGCACGCGGTCCGTCTCCAGCGCGCGCTGGAACGAGGCCAGCGCCTCCTCGTAGCGGTGCAGCTGGCCGAGGGCCATGCCGCGCCAGGCTTGGGCGGGGATGAACTTGTCGTCGAGCTCCAGCGCCTTCTCGAACCGGCCGATGGCCGAGTCGTAATCGCGGGCGAAATAGAACGGCCAGCCGGCATGCACGGCGATGATGCGCGACAGCGGATCGAGCTCCACCGCCTTCCGCACCTGCTCGAGCGACGCGTCGAAGCGCCCGCGCGCGCAGTGCAGCATCGCGTAGCCGTCGTGCGCCGTCGCGTAATTCGGGTTCAGCTTGATGGCCCGCTCGTACGCGGCCGCGGCGCCGTCCCAGTCCCACTCGTACCACCACTTCACGGCCGCCAGCGACGCCCACGCCTCGGCCAGGCCGTCGTCGATCTCCAGCGCCCGCGCCGCCGCGGCCTTCGCCTTCGGCATGGCCTCGCGCGGCGGCAGGGGGATGTTCGTGGCCAGCGTGATGTAGCTGTCGGCCAGCCCCGCATACGGGCCGGCGAACGACGGATCGCTCTCGATGGCCTCCTCGAAGTGCGCGATCCCCTTCTTCAAACTGTCCTCGGTGCGCTTGTTCCACTGGTAGCGCCCCTTGAGATAGAGCTGGTAGGCGTCCGTGCTCTCCGTCGGCTTCTTGCGCAGGCGCTTCTTCTCCGCGCCGGTCAGGCGGAGGCGCAGCTTCTCGGCGATCTCCGCCGACATCTCCTCCTGCAGCGCGACGAGGTCGGCGATCTGGCGGTTGTACTGCTCGCCCCACAGCTGCGCGCCGTCGTAGGCGTCGACCAGCTCGACGTTGAGCACGATGCGGTCGCCGACGTGCTTGATCCGCCCGCTCAGCACCGCGCGCACGCGCAGGTCGCGCCCCACCGCGCGCGGATCGACGTCGCGGCCCTTGTAGCGGAACACCGTGCTGCGGGCCATCACCTTCAGCTTCGGCAGCTGGGAGAGCTTGTTGATGACGCCCTCGGTCACGCCGTCGGAGAGATAGTCCGCGTCGGCGTCGGCGCCGCCGTTCTGGAACGGAAGGACGGCGATGGAATCGATCGACTTCGACTTCGCGCGCCGCCGCGGCAGCAGGTCGAGGCGCGTCGACGTGCTCGACGAGATCGCCCGCAGCGTCAGGGCCAGGTCGCGCGCCGACTGGAAGCGCTGCAGCGGATTCTTCTCCACGCATCCTTCGATGACGCGCTGGAACTCCGGCGGCACGGCCTCGGCCAGCTCGTCGCGCGAGACGTCCTCCTTGAGGATCGCCGCGATCGTGGCCGCGCCGGAGCCGCGCTGGAACGGCTTCTTCGACGTGACCATCTCGTAGAGGATGCAGCCGAGGGAGAAGATGTCGGCCGTGCCGTCGACGGATTCGCCCTTGAGCTGCTCCGGCGACATGTACGACAGCGTGCCGACGATCGTGCCGGGATCGGTGCGGAACTTCCGCGTCGGCAGGTTGCCGGTGTCCTCGCCGGTGAGGAACGGATCGGTCTGGGCCAGGCCGAAGTCGAGAATCTTCACGCGCCCTTCGCGGGTGAGGAAGACGTTCTCCGGCTTCAGATCGCGGTGGACGACGGAGCGCGAATGCGCCGCCGCCAGCCCCTCGGCGATCTCCGCGCCGATGTCGACGGCGGCGCGCCAGTCGATGATGTCGTTCGTCAGCCGGGCCCGCAGCGTCTCCCCTTCCAGCAGCTCCGTGACGACGAAGAACGTCCCCTCCTGGTCGCCGTAGTCGAAGATGGAGAGGACGTTCGGGTGCGACAGCGCCGCGATCGCGCGCGCCTCGCGCTCGAAGCGGGCCAAGGCGTCGTCGTCGCGCGCGGAGTCGGGGAGCAGGATCTTGATGGCCACGTCGCGGCCGAGCCGCGGATCGCGGCCGCGATAGACCGCGCCCATGCCCCCTTCGCCGAGCAGCGACAGGACCTCGTAGGGGCCAATGCGGGCGCCTGGAGCCAACATGGCGAGCGGGTCAATGCTAATCTTTTCCGCAATGGTCCTGATCAACAAAGCGATTAACGAAGTGACGGTGAAGCTCGTCTATTACGGTCCCGGCCTGTGCGGGAAGACGACGAACCTGGAGAAGATCTACGGCAACCCGAAGCTCGAGAACAAAGGGAAGATGATCTCGATGTCGACGGAGACGGACCGGACGCTCTTCTTCGACTTCATGCCGATGGAGCTCGGCACGATCGGCGGCCAGAAGGTGCGCGTGCAGCTCTACACCGTGCCGGGGCAAGTGTTCTACGACGCCACGCGCAAGCTCGTGCTGCGCGGCGCGGACGGCGTCGTCTTCGTGGCCGACTCGCAGTCGTCGATGCGCGAGTCGAACGTCGAGAGCCTCGAGAATCTCAAGACCAACCTGCGCATCAACCGCATCGATCCGCAGAAGATCGCCCTCGTCTTCCAGTACAACAAGCGCGATCTGCCGAACGTCGACAGCGTCGACGACATGAACGCCTATCTGCATCCCGATGGCGTGCCGGTCGTGGAGGCGGCGGCGATCAACGGCACGGGCGTGACGGCGACGCTGCGCGCGGCGGTGGCGCGGATTCTCGACAACCTGAAGCGGAGCGTCGACACGGCGCTGCACGAAGAGCCGGAGCTCGCGCCGCCGGACATGAACGTGGGGTTGACCGGGACGAGTGGCGCCCCTCACCCCGCCCCTCACCCCGCGAGCGGGGAGAGGGTGGCCGAAGGCCGGGTGAGGGGCGAAGTCGATCCGTTCGCGCCCGTCGACGTCGAGCCCGAGGAAGATCCGTTCGGCGCCGCGCCGGCCGCCGAGGTCCACGACGACGCCGACCTCGAGGCCATGCTGGCCGGCGCGCGCGAGATCGTGGCCTCGCTCGAGGCCGCGCTCGAGAAAGCGCGGGAGCACGAACGCCGTCTAGCGGATAAACTCGCCGCCTCGTGACCTGGTTCCACGAATGGTTCGGCGAGGACTACCTCGAGCTTTACTCGTATCGTGACGACGACGAGGCGAAGCAGCAGGTCGCCTTTTTCCGCGAGCATTGCGGCTACGTCCACGGCCCGCTGCTCGACCTCGCCTGCGGCAAAGGACGGCACGTCGCCGAGCTCCGCGCCGCCGGCTACCATGCGGCCGGCTGCGACCTCTCCTACGTCATGCTGCGCACCGGGCGCGCCGAGTACGGCCAGCTCCCCGTGGCCCGCGCGGACATGCGCGCCCTTCCGTTCTGCACGTCGAGCTTCGCCGGGCTGGTGAGCTTCTTCACCTCGTTCGGCTACTTCGCAACCGAGGAGGAGAACGTCGCCGTCGTCCACGAGATGGGCCGCGTGCTGGAGAAGGGCGCCGTCTTCCTCTTCGACTACCTCAACCTCCATCGCGAGCTCGAGCAACTCGTGCAGCGCGAGACGCGCGGCGACGCCGTCATCGAGCGCTGGTTCGACCCCCAGGACCGCTCCTTCAACAAACGGATAACAATGGGAGGGAAGCGGTACCTGGAGCGCGTTCGCGGATACGATCTCGACGAGATCTCGATGATGTTCACGTCCGCCGGCCTGACGATCCGCGCCGCCTTCGGCGATTTCCTCGGCGCGCCCTTCGAGATGAGCTCGCCGCGGCTGATCGTGCTGGGGACGAAGAATCGATGAGCGTGCAGTTCCCGCTGTCGTCGTATCCCGGCTTCAACCGCTTCGTGCTCGACTGGCTCGGCGGCGATGCGAGGTTTCTTTGTCGCGGCGGCGAGCCGAAGCCGCGCCCGCGCGACCGCGACGCCTTGGCCCAGGCGCTGATCGACTCGAACAAGCGCTGGGGGCTGTTCGTCGCCGACGACGTCCGGCGATGGCAGAACGGAAGCGTGGCCATCATCGCCGGGCAGCAGTGCGGATTCGCCGGAGGGCCGCTCTACACGCTCGTGAAGCTGGCCACGCTCGTGCGCATGAAGCGCGACAACGAGGCCCGCGGCATCCCCACGACGCTCTTTTTCTGGCTGGCGACGGAGGATCACGACTTCGCCGAGGCCGCGAGCATTGCCCTGCCGGCCGGCGACGCGCGCGCGCAGCGCGACCTCGTCTACCTGCGTGCCGCGCGGGCCGTTGAGACGCGCGACGTCGTCGGGCCGCTGCCGCTGCCGCCGGTGCTGATCGACGAGCTCCTGGCCTTCTTCGACATGCCCCGGCCGCCGTGGCTGCGCGAGGGAATCACGTTCCGCGACTCCTTCGCCGAATTGATCGCATCCGTTTTTCCGCGCGACGTCGTGCTGGTCGATGCGCTTCTGCCGGAGCTCCGCCGCGCGGGCGCGCCGCTGTTCGAGGCCATCGTCGCGAAGTGGGATGCCATCCAAAGCGCGCTGACGACGCGCACCGACGCGCTGCAAAACGCCGGCTACACGCCGCAAGTCTTGCCGCGCGAGAACGGGCAGTACACGCTGCTCTACGCGATCGACGACAACGGCAATCGCGACATCACGGACAGATTGCCCGAGCCGGAGCGCACCTCGACGTCCGCGCTCACCCGCCCGCTGCTGCAGGACTTCGCCCTGCAGCCGGACGTCTTCGTCGGCGGGCCGGCCGAGGTTGCGTACTACGCGCAGATCGCACCGCTGCACGAGCTCCTCGGCGTGGCGATGCCGCGCGTGGCCCTGCGCGCGCACGCGCTCGTGGCGCCGCGGCGCGTTGCCCGCGCCATCGAGCGCTACGACATCGAGCCGGAGGAGATTTTCGCCGGCGCCGAGGAGTTGCTGGCCGCGCGCGAGCCCGAGGGCGTCGCGAAAATCCGCGAGGCCGCGGAACAGGGGCGGCGCGAGCTCACCGCGGTCTTCACGCAGATCGGCGAGGTCGCCCTGCCGGCGGACCACGCCATCGCCCGGCGCGTGAGCCGTTCCATCGGCCACATCGAGTACCACTTCGAAAAGCTCGCCGAGCGCGCCTCCCGCGCCCTCGTGCGCCGCGACCGCGAGCGCTTCGCCGCCGTGCGCGAGCTCGTGGCCACGCTCTACCCGGACCGCCACGTGCAGGACCGCATCGTCGGCTGGATTGCGCATTGGACGGAGCTCGGGCAGCATCTCGTCGACCGCCTGGTCGAGGAGGTGGAGCCGGACAGTGATGGATGCAAGATCGTGATGTTATGAAAGAGGTTCTTAGTTCTTGGTTCTTAGTTCTTAGGCTCCGCCGAGCACGCGAACGAACGACAATAAAACTAAGAACTAAGAACTGAGAACTAAGAACCATGACCGCCGACGCCATCTTCTTCGACGCCCACCCCGACGACATCGAGCTGTCGTGTGGCGGGACGATCGTCAACTTCGTCCGCCGCGGGCTGCGCGTGGCCATCGTCGACCTCACCAGCGGCGAGATGGGGACGCGCGGCACGCCCCAGACGCGCAAGCGCGAGGCCGCCGCCTCCGCGCGCATCCTCGGCGCCGCCTATCGCGAGCAGCTCAACTTCGGCGACGGCGGCCTGCGCACCGGCCGCGCCGAAGAGATGCGCATCATCGAAGTCGTCCGCAAGTATCGCCCCTCGGTCGTCTTCGCCCCGTGGCCCGACGAGCGCCATCCCGATCACGCCCGCGCCGGGCGCATCGTCGCCGAGGCCTCGTTCTACGCGGGACTGCGGGCGCTGGAGACCGGCGCGAAAGCGCACCGGCCCCAGACCACGATTTACTACATGCAGAACTACCTCGTGCCGCCGAGCTTCGTGGTCGACGTGACGAAGGAGTGGAAGACGAAGATGCGCGCCATCGGCGCGTTCAAGTCGCAGTTCTACAACCCGAAGTCGAAAGAGCCGGCCACGTTCATCGCCAAGAAGTCGTTCCTCGACATCATCGAAGCGCGCGGCCGCCACTTCGGCGCGCTCATCGGCGTCGAATACGGCGAGGCCTACGTGACCAAGCAGCCGCCGAAGATCGAGGACGTGATTGCGGCGTACGGAGGACGCGAGCCCTGAGAGTCGGCATCACCTGCTACCCCACCTTCGGCGGCTCCGGCGTCGTGGCCACGGAGCTCGGCATCGCCCTGGCGAAGATGGGCGACGACGTGCACTTCATCAGCTACGCGCTGCCGTCGCGCCTGAACATCCTGCACGAGCGCGTCCGCTTTCACGAAGTCACGGTCACGCCGTATCCGCTCTTCGATCCTTTCCCGCCGTACACGCTGGCCCTGGCCACGAAGATGGCCGAGATCGCCGAGTACGAGCGCCTCGACGTGCTGCACGTGCACTACGCCATCCCGCACGCCATCAGCGCCCACCTGGCCCGGGAGATCCTCGGCGACCGCATGCGCTTCGTGACCACGCTGCACGGCACCGACATCACCCTCGTCGGCCGCGACGTCAGCTACCTTCCGATCACCAAGTTCGGCATCGAAGTCTCCGACGGCGTCACCGCCGTGTCGAACTGGCTGCGCGACGAGACGGAGAAGAACTTCGCCACGAAGAAAGAGATCGACGTCATCCCGAACTTCGTCGATCCGGCGCGCTTCCAGCGCCACGAGAGCGCCTTCTGCCATCTCTTCGGCGAGGCCGACGACCGCCTCCTCTGCCACGTCTCGAACTTCCGCCCGGTGAAGCGGATCATGGACGTGCTGGCCGTGTTCGAGCGCGTGCTGCGCGTGGTGCCGAGCCGGCTGGTGATGATCGGGGACGGCCCGGACCGCTCCAAAGCCGAGGCCTTCTGCCGCCAGCATCACCTCAAGGACCGCGTCTTCTTCCTCGGCAACGTGCCGAATCTCGAGGAGATCGTCGGCGCGAGCGACCTGTTCCTGCTGCCGAGCGAGCACGAGTCGTTCGGCATGGCCGCGCTCGAGGCGATGGCCTCCGAGGTGCCGGTCATCGCCACGCGCGCCGGCGGGCTGCCGGAGGTCGTGGTCGACGGCGAGACCGGCTACCTCTTGCCGGTCGGCGACGTCGACGCCATGGCCGAGCGCGCCATCGCCATCCTCTCCGACAAGGTCCTGCAGCGCCGCCTCGGCCGCGCCGGGCGCGCGCTGGCGGAGGAGCAGTTCAATGTGAATCGGGTGGTGCCGATGTATCGCGAGTTTTACGAACGGATCGGGGCTGTTCAGGTCTGACGAAGATGCGCGTCGAGCCTCCCTCGCGG
>JBKOUP010000453.1:0-3345 GCA_046723495.1 Acidobacteriota bacterium | reverse complement strand
GACGAGATCGACGCCGTGATCTTCGCCACGATGACGCCGAATTACTACTTCCCCGGCAATGGCCCGGTGCTGCAGGCGAAGATGGGCTTCCGCCAGTCGCTGCCGACGTTCGACATCCGCCAGCAGTGCTCGGGGTTCCTCTACGGCCTCGAGCTGGCCGACTCGCTGATCCGCAGCGGAAAGTATCGCCGCCTGCTCCTCGTCGGCGCCGAGGTGCACACGCCGTTCATGCCGTGGCATCGCGGCGGATGGGCGTCGATGATCGGCCAGGACGTCGAGATCACCGAGGAGATGCGCGCCCTGAACACGTCGATCCGCGACCGCACGGTGCTCTTCGGCGACGGCGCGGGGGCGGTGGTGATCGAGGGCAGCGAAAACGGCGACCGCGGCTTCATCGCCGCGAAGCTGTTCACGAACGGTTCGAATATCGAGGCGCTGTACGTCCCCGGCGTCGGCTTCCGCCGCCGCCCGTACGTCGACGCCGACCAGATCGCGAACGGCGACTTCATCCCCGACATGGACGGCCGCGAAGTCTTCCGCCAGGCAGTGTCGAAGATGCCCGAGGCCGTACGCGAAGTCTGCGCCGCGAACGGCGTGGGCGTCGCCGACATCGACGTGCTGCTCATCCACCAGGCGAACCTGCGCATCGTCGAAGGCGTGGCCAAGCAGCTCGGCCTCCCGCCGGGGAAGACCCCGCACAACATCGAGCACTACGCGAACACGACAGCAGGAACGCTGCCGATCCTCTACCACGAGTGCGTCGCCGACGGCCGGATCCAGCCGGGGATGCTGGTGTGCTTCACGGCGCTCGGCAGCGGACTGCATTGGGGGGCGGCGCTGTACCGGGCGTAAGATTTCCTCATGCGCGATTTCGAGCTCACCATTGTCATCGAACGCGATGAAGACGGTCGCTTCCTCGCAGTGTGTCCTGCGCTTCAAGGTTGCTACACGGAAGGGGAGTCGGAAAAGGAAGCGCGCGAGCTGATCGCCGACGCGATCCGGCTGCACATCGAGCGCGACGATCTGGCCTAAAACATCCCCGCCCGGTGCCCCAGAAAGATCAGCAGCGCCAGCACCAGCAGCGCCACGGCCTGCGCGATCGCGCAGCCGGGGCCGACCGCGCCGCCGGCAAGGCCCGATTGCAGCTGCACGATGCGCTCACGGGCGATGACGACCATCGCGGCGATGAGTACGAGGATCACGATTGACGCGTAGACCATGACGCTCTGGCGATTTGACCTGTCCCCCGTCGCCTGTGCCCTGTCACCTACTCCTTGAGGTACTCCTCCATCAGCCGGGCGTTGTCCTCCATCGCCTTCAGCTCCACCACGTAGGCGCGGCCGAGGAGCACCAGCGACGCGGCGGCCAGCGTCGTGTGCAGCCATACCGGCGTCTTCCCCGTGCGCACGCCGCCGCCCATGATGAACGTGATCATCAGCAGGGCGATCGCGTACGTGGCGGCGGGGAACACCTTCGCCTTGTGCACGCGCGTCCTGCGCACGACCTCGGCGTTCTGGCCGGAGGCCTCCTTGATCTCCTTTCCCATGCCGATGAAGAAGAACATCGTCATCGACTGGGCGAAGAGGCCGACGATCACCGTGGCCAGGGCGATGAGAATGTGCGTCGAGGCGTGCACCGGTGTGGCGCGGAAGCCAATCACGATCGTGGCGATGAGGCCGGCGAGGCTGAGCAGCGTCAGGGAGAGGAGGGCTTGGGCCATTGGGGCGCATGCTAGACTCGCCCGCCGTGCCGGACAAGACGAGTTATCGCGACGCCGGCGTCGACATCGATGCCCAGGACGAGGCCCTCCGCGAAGTCCGGCGCATCGCCCGCGGCACGTTCACGCCCAACGTTATCTCCGACATCGGCTCCTTCGGCGGGCTCTTTCGGGCCAGCTTCGACGGCATCGACAAGCCGGTCCTCGTCTCGTCGACCGACGGCGTGGGGACGAAGCTGCGCGTCGCCCAGGCCATGAAGATCCACGACACCGTCGGCTACGACCTCGTCTGCCACTGCGTCAACGACGTCCTCGTGCAGGGCGCGCGGCCGCTCTTTTTTCTCGACTACTTCGCCACCGGGAAGCTCAAGCCGGCGGTGATGACCGACGTCATCCGCGGCATGGCCCGGGCCTGCAGCGAGAACGGCTGCGCGCTCATCGGCGGCGAGACCGCGGAGATGCCGGGCTTCTACGGCGACGACGACTACGACGTGGCCGGCTTCATCGTCGGCGTCGTCGATGAGTCGAAGGTCATCACCGGGAACGACGTGCGCGAAGGCGACGTCCTGATCGGCCTGCCCAGCGTCGGCCTGCACACGAACGGATACTCGCTGGCGCGGCGCGTCATCACCGATTACCAGGAGATCGTGCCCGGCATCGGCAAGCTCGGCGAGGCGCTGCTCGCACCGCACATCTCGTATCTGAAGCCGCTCCTGCCGCTCGTCGAGCAGCGAGCCCTGCACGCCCTCGCGCACGTCACCGGCGGCGGGCTGACCGACAACGTTCCGCGCGTGCTGCCGGAGACGCTCGACGCCAGGATCAAGCTCGGCTCGTGGCCGGTGCTGCCGCTCTTCCGTTACCTCCACGAGCGCGGCAACGTCGACGCCGAGGAGATGCTGCGCGTCTTCAACATGGGCATCGGCATGGTCGTGATCGCGGCGCCGGAGCAGGTCGAGCCGATCGCCAAGCACTTCACGGCCGCCGGTCAGCAGTTCTACTTCATCGGCAACGTCGTGCGCGGCCGCGGACGGGTGGTCTACGACGCGCCGCCGGCGGGCTTCGCTTCCTGGCTCCCATGAAGCTGGCGATTCTGCTGAGCGGCCGAGGATCGAACTTCGAAGCGATTCACGCGGCGATCGCCGCCGGCGCGCTCCGCGCGCGTATCGTCTGCGTCATCTCCAACCGTCCCGACGCGCGCGGCATCGAGCGTGCCCGTGAGCTCGGCCTCTCCGCGCTCGTCTTCGATCATAAGCGTTACCCGACGCGCGCCGGGCACGAGGAAGACGTCCTCCGCGCGCTGGCCAAGGCCGAGCCGGACTTCGTCGTTCTGGCCGGATACATGCGCCTCCTCAGCCCCGCCTTCGTGGCCGCGTTTCCGCACCGCATCCTCAACATTCATCCGTCGCTGCTGCCGGCGTTCCCGGGCCTCGACGCGCAGCAGCAGGCGCTCGAACATGGCGTCCGCCTCACGGGCGCGACCGTGCACTTCGTGACCGACGTGCTCGACGGCGGGCCGATCGTGCTCCAGGCAGCGGTCCCGGTGCTGGCCGGCGATACCGTCGACTCGTTGTCGGCGCGCATCCTCGTGGAGGAGCACCGGATCTATCCGGAAGCGATCGGCCTCGTGC
>JBKOUP010000197.1:0-3369 GCA_046723495.1 Acidobacteriota bacterium | reverse complement strand
GCGGGATTCATCCCGCCCGCGCGGACTGAAGTCCGCGCCACACATGCCGAGCGCTCAATCCCCCGCCCGCGTACCCCGCCGCAGCGTCTCGCACATCGCCGTCGTGAAGTCGGTCGTATTGCCGCTGCCGCCGATGTCGCGGGTGCGGTGCTCGGGGCCGGAGTCGAGGACCTTCACGATGGCGTCCTTGATCCGCTTGGCCGGCACCATCTCCCCGACGTGCTCGAGCATCAGCACCGCCGACTGCAGCAGCGCCAGCGGGTTGGCCTTGTTCTGGCCGGCGATGTCGGGGGCGCTGCCGTGCACGGCCTCGAAGACCGCGCCGGCCTCGCCGATGTTCGCGCCGGCCACCACGCCGAGGCCGCCCACCAGGCCCGCGGCCAGATCGGAGACGATGTCGCCGTAGAGATTTTCGAGCAGGAGGATGTCGAACTGGTTCGGATTCATGACCAGCTGCATGCAGAGGTTGTCGACGATGCGGTCGTCGGCGGTGATGTTCGGGTACTCCTTGGCGATGTTGCGGAAGCACTGCAGGAACAGGCCGTCCGACAGCTTCATGATGTTGGCCTTGTGCACGGCGGTGACGCGCTTGCGGCCGTGCGTGCGCGCGTACTCGAAGGCGAAGCGGGCGATGCGCGTGGAGGCGCGCTCGGTGATGATCTTCAGCGACTCGACCACGCCCGGCACGACCTCGTGCTCCAGTCCGGAGTAGAGGTCCTCGGTGTTCTCGCGGACGACGATGAGGTCGATCTTGTCGTAGCGGGTGATGATGTTCGGCAGGGAGCGCACCGGCCGCAGGTTCGCGTAGAGGTCGAGAGCCTTGCGGAGGCGGACGTTGATCGACTGGAAGCCGGTGCCGATCGGCGTCGTGACCGGGCCCTTGAGGGCGACCTTGTTGCGCAGGATCGACTCCAGCACCTCGGGCGGCAGCGGGTCGCCGAAGCGGGAGATGGCCTCGGAGCCGACGAAGTACTTCTCCCACTCGATGTCGACGCCGGCGCACTCGATGATCGAGACCACCGCGGCCGTGACCTCGGGGCCGATGCCGTCACCGGGCAGGAGCGTGATCTTGTGCTGGGCCATCGACGGCCGCTCCTTTCAAGCGCTCGCGGGCATCGCTGAGCGAGAAGTCCATCGGAAACACGCGGGCCAGCGCGGCCAGCTCGGGAAGCTCGTCGAGGCAGCGGCGGACGCTGGCCAGCGTCGCGGGGATGAAGTCGAGGTAGTGCAGGCGTCCGCGCTCGATGGGCTGGCGGGCGAAGGTGCCGAGGATTTTGAGGGAACGCTGCAGGAGAGTCTCGAAGTAGCGGCGGCGGTCGGCGCCATAGAGGTCGAGGAGGTCGAGCTCGCGGCCGCCGAGGATGCCGGCCACGCCGCGGTCGCGCAGGAGGGAGGCCATGTCGTATGTATCCGGACCCATTCTCAGGTCCTGATAGTCGATCACATAAACATCAGAATTAAACAGATGCAGATTCTGGCCATGATAATCGCGATGACATAGGACGTACGGATGTCGTGCGATACTTTCGGCCAGCTTTCGGAATAGCGGCACGAGCTCCTGGCAGCGCCGGACGCCCATCAGCCGCTCGACGTAGAACTCCCGGGTCATCTCCATCTCGGCGATGAAGAACGCGGCGTCGAAGGGGGGGTTGATGTCGAGCGGCCCGGCGCGCTGGAAGTCCTTCAGCATGCCGATGGCCCGCTCGTAGCACGGCAGGGCCTCGGCGTGGCGCTCGTGCAGGAGGTCGAAGAGCGTCCGGTCGCCGACGTCGGTCTGCAGCACGCAGGTCTCGTCGTGGGCCAGCACTTCCGGCAGCCGCGCGTGCGGGGAGACCGCCTCGTAGGCGGCCAGGAACCGCCGGAGCTGTTCGCGCAGCTCCGGCGCGTAGTAGGCCAGGATGCGCGTGCCGCCGTCGGGCAGACGGACCCGGAAGTAGCGCCGCGTCGACGCGTCGCCGAGGAGCGGCTGGGCCGTCCATCCCTCCCCGATGCAGTTCGCGAGGAACGCCGCCGCGTGGCCGGGGAGAGACGGACTGCTGATCATTGACCGCCGGTCGGCGCGGGGCCTTTCTCGTCGGCCTTGGCCTCGCGGATGACGATCTTCTCGATCGTGACCGGGTTGTCCGGGCGGTCGTTCGCGTCGCGCGGCGTGTTGACGATCTTGTCGGCCACGTCCATCCCCTTCGTCACCTTGCCGAAGACCGTGTACTGCCGGTCGAGGAAGCCGGCGTCGGCGACGCAGATGAAGAACTGCGAGGAGGCGCTGTCGGGATCGTTCGTGCGGGCCATGGAGACGATGCCCCGGGCGTGGTGGATGGTGTTGAACTCCGCGGCGACGTTCTTGCCCGAGCCGCCCGTGCCCCACGAGTACGGCGAGCCGGAGACGGTGTTCGGGTCGCCCCCCTGGATCATGAAGCCGGGGATGACACGGTGGAACTTCGTGCCGTTGTAGAAGCCCTTCTCCGCGAGATCGATGAAGTTCTTGACGTGGTTGGGCGCGGCGTCGGGGTAGAAGCGGATGTCGATCTCACCGGCGGAGGTGTGCAGCTCCGCGACCTTGTCTTTGTAGTACTCCATCGGTCGATTCTCCTCGGCTTTTGCTGTCGGCGCGGGCGCCGCGCTGGTGGTCACGGGGTTGGACACGGATGATGAGGTAGTGCTGCTGTACCCCGTGGCCGTGGCGGACTTGGTCGTGTCCGACGCCGCCGTGTCGCGGTTCGCGGGGGCGCACGCCGCGAGCGCGGCCAGCAGGAGTGCGGAGATGATGGTCTTCAAAACGGGGCCTCCTTCGTAGGCGATTCTGCGGCGCGCATGCTACTACGAAGGAAGCAGGGGTCAGCGGGCAGCGGGCAGAGGAGGAAAATGATGCTTTGCCTGCCCGCTGCTCGCCGCTCGCTGCTCGCTAAAACTGGCCGCGGTTGCCGAACTCGCCGCGATTCGCGGACGGCTGCTCGTTCGTACGCGGCTCGTTGCGGCCGAGGTTCGAGCCGATGCCCGACGACTCCCGGTCGGAGCCCTGGCCGATGTAGGTGCCGCGCTCCATGTCGGCCGACGCTCCGCCGCCCATTCCCTGGCCGACCTGCGACTGGCGCGTCCGGCCGCGGCTGTGGCCCCCTTCGCGGCCGATGGCGGACATGTGGGCGCGATCGCGGCTCACCGCCTCGCCGCCTTTGCGGCCGGCGACGCGTGCTTCGTCCGACGTGAACTCGTGGGCGGTCCCTTTGGCGTGGGCGGCGCGACCACCCTTGCTCGCAATCTCCCGCTGTTTGGACGGGTCCATTGACGCAAAACCGCGCTTGCTCGTAGAAGCCATAGTGTCTCCTTTTAGGTACTGCGAGAACTGAGATGCACTGCGCGTAAAGCGGTTTC
>JBKOUP010000035.1:0-10874 GCA_046723495.1 Acidobacteriota bacterium | reverse complement strand
GGCTTCGATCCCACCGCGCGGGGGCACGGGCTGCTGCGACTGCGTGCCGATGCCGCCCGCCAGGGTCGACGACGGCGTGCCCGCGGCTGCGCCGGCGGTCCCGCCCGCGGCGGCCTGCTGCGCGACTTCATTCTCGACGAGGAGGACGTCGCCGGGATAAATCCAGTGCGAGTCGGTGATCCAGGTGTTCGCCTCCCAAAGCTGCGGCCAGAGGTAGGCGTTGTTGTAGAGGTGCTGGGCGAGCGTCCAGAGCGTGTCGCCGCGCTTGATCGTGTAGCTCTTCGAGCCCGGCGGATACGTGGCCGGATCGGGAGGGTTGTACGCCGTCCAATGATCGCCGACGCGATGCAGCTCGCGCGGCGGAGTCGACGACGATGCCTTCGCGCCGAATGCCGGAAGCGCGACAACGAGCAGGAAAGTGGGGGCCACCCAACGCACACTAACCATCTGTCCCCTCCCTGAGGCTGTCAGAGACGGGAAATAGTATAGCGGATCGCGATTCGCGATTCGCGATTCGCCCTCACCGCAGCGTCATCACCCCATCGGCCACGGCCGTGCCCCCGCCCTGGTCGTACTTCTGCTTCCGGGTCATCACCTTCTTGACGTACGAGCGCGTCTCGCGGAAGGGGGGGACGCCGTTGTAGCGGCGGACGTTGCCCTCGCCGGCGTTGTACGCGGCGATGGCCTTGTTCAAGTCGCCGTGGAAGCGGGCCTGCAGGTACTTGAGGTACTTCACGCCGGCGTCGATGTTCTGGCCGGGATCGCTCAGATTGCGCGCCCCCATCCACCGCCCGGTCTTCGGCATGAGCTGCATCAGGCCGCGCGCGCCGACGCGCGAGCGCGCCTGCGGGTGGAAGCGCGACTCGGTCTCGATCACCGCGGCCACGAGCGCGGGATCGACGTCGTACTTCGCGGCCTTCTCGTGGATGATGTCGCCGAAGGGCACGGCGTTGGCGAAGAACTGCTTCTGAATGACGTCGTGGATCTTCCCCATCTCGCGGCGGAACAGGCCCGGCTGGCCGGTCGGCGCGGGCGCGCCTGTCTCCGCGGGCAGCCAGCGGTCGTCGAAGAGCGCGATCTGCCGTGAGACGAGGCTGTCAGGCAGCGCGCGGGAGAGCTTGAACAGCGAGTTCGCCGCGAAGCCGTCTTCGAGCTTGGCCACGACCTGAGCGCGTTTCCCCTCCTCCTGCTTCACGACGCGCACGGCGTCGAGATCTTTGCGGACGAGGAAGTGGACGTCGTGGAGCGCCTGGTCGATTCCGCCGACCGAGAGCGCGGCGCCGAGTCCTAGAGTTGCCAATGTGGTCTGCCGGAGTTTCAGAAAGGAAGTCTTCTTCATTGGGTTCCGATCAGTTATTTGGCGATGAACGGAACTCGAAACGCCGGCTTAGAGGCGCGTATTGCGGATGAGCTTATTCCCCGAAAACTTCGGCCGCAAATCGTTCAATTCGAGTATCTTGCAGCCGCCACGCCGAAGAGGCCAGTCCGGCCTTACGGCAGGTCTCGGCGAGGAAAGTTTCCCTTTCCCACCCATATTCGGTGGCGACCTGAGGCAGTAGCAGCCCCGCCTGGCGCCCTCGGCTGACGATCAATCCGTCGCGGCCGACCATGATTTCCTCGACGCTGGCGACGATCTCGATCGGCCCCATGACGGAGATCTCGATGTCGAGCCGCGGCAGTTCCTCCGGCTGTACGGGGTCGAAGCGCGGGTCGCGGAAGGCCGCGGAGATCGCGCTCGAGCTGACGGCGTGGTAGAGCGGATGGACGGGATGGATGGAGCCGATGCAGCCGCGCAGGTCGCCGTCCTTCGTCTTCAGCGTGACGAAGGCGCCGGCGTGGCGGCGGAGATCGTCGTCGAAGTCGTCCGCGCTCCACTTCGGGGAGCGGCCGGCGTGCACGACCTCGATGGCCTCACGCGCGATCCGGAGAAGTTGCCGCCGCTGTGCGTCGCTGAGCACGATAGATGAGCATCAGGTTGCGGATGTAGACGATCAGTCCGGAACCTTGCCCGATGATGAACACGGGGTCTTTTTTGTGAATTGCGTAGGCGAGCGTGATCGCGCCGCCGAGGAGGGACATGTACCAGAACATGATCGGCACGTGCGACTCGCGGCGGCGCTCCGAGGCGATCCACTGCACGATGAAGCGGCCGCCGAAGACGGCTTGGCCGGCCAGGCCGAGGACCAGCCAGAGGTGGTCGAGCGTCACAGCTCTTCCTTCACTTTGTAGGTGAGGAGGCGCTTCCCCATCCAGCGCACGGCGAAGCAGTCGGCCAGGCCGCGGAAGGCGCGGTTCATGGCGCCGTACTTCGACGTGCCGTACCGGCGCGGGCGGTGGTTGACCGGCATCTCGACGACGTTGAAGCCGTGCATGCGCACGAGCGTGGGGAGGAAGCGGTGCATGCCGGTGTAGAGGCGCACCGGCTCGATGGCGGCGCGGCGGGCGAGCTTCAACGAACAGCCGGTGTCGGTGATTTGATCTCTGGTGATCCAGTTGCGCACGCCGTTGCCGATGCGGGACTGGACCTTGCGGGCCCAGGTGTCGCGGCGGTTCACGCGCACGCCGATGACCATGTCCGCTCCGCTCTGTTCGAGCTTGCGCAGCATGGCCGGGATGTCGGCGGGATCGTTCTGCAGGTCGGCGTCGAGGGAGACGACGTAGGTGCCGCGCGCGGCGCGCCAGCCGGCGTCGAGGGCCGCGGTCTGCCCGGAGTTTTTCTCGAAGGTGATGATGCGCAGGGTCGGATGCGTGGCTTTTTGCGCGCGCAGGACGTCGAGGCTGCGGTCGCGGGAGCCGTCGTCGACGGCGATGAGCTCGTACGACCACGGCGTGCCCGCCAGCGCCTTGGCAATCTCATCGAGAAGGATGGGAATGTTCTCTTCCTCGTTGAAGACAGGGAAGACGACGGAGAGGTCCATTCAGCGAGGGAGTGTAACCGAGAAGGCGCGCTCGAAATTTGAGGTGGTTTGCTCGGCGACTTCGTCGAGCGGCGCGCTCCACAACTGCGCCAGCAGCTCCGCGACTTTCACGACGTACGCCGGCTCGTTGTCGCGCCCGCGGTACGGCACCGGGGCGAGATACGGCGTATCGGTCTCGATGAGGACGCGGTCGCGCGGGAGGGCCTTGGCGACGTCGCGCAGCGATTGCGCGCTGCGGAAGGTCACGATGCCGGAGAAGGAGATGAAGTAGCCGCGGTCGATGAGCGTCTTCGCGATGTCGAGCGACTCGGTGAAGGAGTGGAGGATGCCGCGGCCGTCCTTCAGCAGCGCGACCATGTCGTCGGTCGACTCGCGGTTGTGGATGATGATCGGCTTGTCGAGCCGCCTCGCGAGCTCGATGTGCCGCTCAAGGACGGCGATCTGCGTCTCGCGCGGCGAGTGCATGTAGTGGTAGTCGAGTCCGGCTTCTCCGACGGCGACGACTTTCGGATCCCGCGCCAGCCGCGCGATCTCCGCGAACGCAGCGTCGTCGCAGTCTTTCGCTTCGTGCGGATGGAACCCCACCGCCGCCCACACGTCGTCGTGCTGCCGCGCCACCGCGATCGCCGCCGGCGCATCGTCGAGCTTCGTCCCCGGGACGACGAATCCCCGCACGCCCTGCTCGCGCGCGCGGGCGAGCGCGGCGCCGGCGTCGGACATCGTGAGGTGGCAGTGGGAGTCAGTGAATCTCGTCATGCTGAGCCGCAACGACGGCGAAGCATCTCACGATGCGCCGGTCGAGATGCTTCGGCGTCTTCGCGCCTCAGCATGACGTGTCCACGAGCATCGAAATCCCCATCCCGCCGCTGATGCACAGCGTCGCCAGCCCGTAGCGCTTCTCCCGCGCCGCCAGCGCGTGCAGCAGCGTCGTCACGATGCGCGCGCCGGTGCAGCCGATCGGGTGGCCGAGGGCGATCGCGCCGCCGTTCACGTTCAACTTCGAAGGGTCCAGGTGCAGCTCGCGGTCGCAGGCCAGCACCTGCGCGGCGAAGGCTTCGTTCAGCTCGATGAGATCGACGTCGTCGAGCGTCAGGCCCGTGTCGGCGAGCAGCGTCCGCGTCGCCGGCACGGGGCCGATGCCCATGATCTTCGGGTCGACGCCCGCCTGCGCGTAGGCCACGAGGCGCGCCATCGGCGTGACGCCGTGCTCCTTCGCCGCCGACTCCGAGAGAACGAGCATCGACGACGCGCCGTCCGTCACCCCCGAGGAGTTGCCGGCGTGCACCGTCCCGTTCTTGCGGAACACCGGCGGCAGCTTGGCCAGCGAGCCGAGGTCGGTGTCGAAGCGCGGGTGCTCGTCGTGGTCGAGCGTCTCCAGCTTCACCATCTCGGCGTCGAAATTCGCGCGCGACGCCTTCCGCTGCGACTCCATGGCGAAGCGGTCCTGCTCCTCGCGCGAAATCCCGTAGCGCTCGGCGAGCGTCTCCGCCGTCGCCCCCATCATCTCGTCGGCCAGCGGGCAGAGAAACCCGTCGCGGGTCATGCCATCGACGAGCTCCGCGTGGCCCATGCGGTAGCCCCAGCGCACGCGCGGCAGCATGTACGGCGTGTTCGACATCGACTCCGTCCCGCCGGCGAGGACGACGCTGGCCTGGCCGAGCCGGATCTGGTCCGCGCCGTTCATGATCGCCCGCAGCCCCGAGCCGCAGGCCTGGTTCACCGTGTACGCCGGCACCTCGTGGCGCAGGCCGCTCTTGATGGCGACCTGCCGCGCCGCGTTCGGGCCGATGCCGGCTTGGCGCGCGCAGCCGAAGATGACTTCGTCGACCGCGGCGGGATCGATGCCGCTGCGCTCCAGCGTGGCTCGGGCGCTGGCCGTGCCGAGTTGCGGTGCGGTCATCGACAGAAGGCTGCCGCCGTACTTCCCGATCGGCGTGCGCACGGCGGCGGCGAGGTAGATGGTCTCGTTCAGCTTTGGCATAGCTTCCTGACGGTGTCGTGGTACGTCTGCACCGCCTCCAACAAATCCTTCTTCCCGATCTTTTCGTCCGGCCCGTGCGCGTCGGTGATCGAGCCGGGGCCGAAGAGCAGCGGCTTGCCGAGGGCGGTGAGCCACGGCACGTCGGTATTGAACGCCACGACGGTCGAGGGCATGCCGTCGGGCACGGTCATGAACTGCGGGGCGTTGCCGCGGGCGAGGGTGACGTGCCCGTCGAACTTCGCGAGCAGCGCCTCGACCTTCACCCGCACGGTCTCCGGCTCGCTCACGGTCCGGAACATCATCTGGCACTCCGCGGAGCCGGCGATGATGTTCGGCTTCTCGCCGCCGCGGACGACGCCGACGTTCGCCGTGGCCCTGCCGAGAATCTCGTGCGCGCCCCAGTCGGCGGCGTTGATCGCGGCGATGGCCGCGGCCATCTTGTTGATTGCCGAGTCGCCGCGCTCGGGATAGGCGGAGTGCCCGGCCTTGCCGTCGAAGGCGGCGACGATCGTCAGCGCTCCCTTCGAGGCCCGCGTGAACGTCGACTCCGTCGGCTCGCCGACGACGACGAATTCCGAGCCGAGGTCCTTGAAGGCGATGTTCGCCGACTTCGCGCCGATCGAGTCCGTCTCCTCGCCGACGACGAAGAGGAAGGCGAAGTCGTCGAAGCCGCCGGCGCGCAGCCGCTCGCCCGCCGCGATCATCGCCGCGATCACTCCCTTCGTGTCGCACGCGCCGCGGCCGTAGAGGAAGTCGTCATCCTCGGAGCAGGCGAACCACGGCGGCACGGTGTCGAGGTGCGAGTTCAGCACGACGCGCGGCCTCCCCCCCGCCGCGGCGAAGACGTTGAAGCGGTCGGCGGTGACGTGCTGCACGCGGCAGGAGTAGCCGAGGCCGGTCAACGTTTCGTGAAGAAACGCGCCGTGCTCGCGCTCCTGCTCCGTGGGCGAGGGGATGTCGATGAGGCGCCGCGCCAGGGCCAGGGGATCGAACATTTGCGGCGTGGTAGAGTATGGCAAGTTCGGTGCAACTGCAGTAGTTACTCTCCGGCGAGGGCGCACGTAATGGAAATCAAGACTCTGTGCAGACAGACGACCCCTGCCTATCCGCTCGATCCCGCGAACCTCGAGTTCGGCCGCCAGTGCACGCCGGATTTCTTCATCTGCGAGTACCGTAACGGCAGCTGGGGCGAGCCGCGCATCGAAGAGCTGCACAACCTCTCCATGCACCCGGCCTCGAACGTTTTCCACTACGCGCAGGCGATCTTCGAAGGGCTCAAAGCCTATCGCCAGCCGGAGGACCGCGTGGTCCTCTTCCGCCCCGAGATGAATGCCGCGCGCTTCGAGCACTCGGCGCGGCGGATGGGGATGCCGCCCGTCGATCACGAGCTGTTCCTCGAGGCCGTCCGGCGCCTGGTGGACATGGAGCGCAACTGGGTCCCGGAGCCGCCGGGATCGCTCTACATTCGCCCGACGATGATCGGCAGCGAGCCCGGCCTCGGCGTGCGCAGCTCGACGGAGTTCATCTTCTACATCATCACTCTCCCCTCCGGCACGTACTTCAAAGGGATGGAACCGGGGACGGGCACGGTACGCGTGTGGGTCGCGGAATCGACGTCGCGCGCGGCGCCGGGCGGCACGGGCGGGGTGAAGGCGGCGGCGAATTACGCGGTGACGCTGAAGACGATCACCGACGCGAAGGCGAAGGGCTGCGGACAGGTGCTGTTCCTCGACGCCGTGCGCCGCCACCGCGTCGAGGAGCTCGGCGGGATGAACATCTTCTTCGTGCGCGACGGCGAGCTGATCACGCCGAAGCTGAGCGGGACGATTCTCCCCGGCGTGACGCGCGACAGCCTGCTCGACCTGGCCCGCGACCTCGGCATTCCCGCCAGCGAGACCGACATCGACATCTACGAAGTGGCCGGCCAGATCCGCTCCGGCGCCGTGACCGAGGCCTTCGCGGCGGGGACGGCGGCGACGGTCGTCGGCATCCGGGAGCTGCTGTTCGAGAGCGGCGACTCGGTGGAGATCGGCGACGGCGCGGTGGGCACGATCACGAAGCGGCTGTTCGACGAGATCACCGGCGTGCAGTTCGGCAAGGTTCCCGACCGGCATGGATGGACGTCGGACGTCGCCACGGCGGTCGCGGCGAAGTAGGCTCGCCGCCGCTGCCGCGCTGCTGATCGGCATCGGCGCGATCGCCGTCGCCGGAGCCGGCTACGTTCTCGCCCGTCCGGTCCCTGCGCACATCGGCGCGCCGCCGCCCGCGTTGCGCGCGATGCCGGTCGAGATCGCAGGCCGCATCCACGGCTGGTTCTCGCGGTCGCCGGCGCATTGCGGCGCCGTCCTGCTGCTGCCGGGCGTGCGCGCGAATCGCCTGAGCATGGTCGACCGCGCGCTCTTCCTCCGCGACGCCGGCTACTCCGTGCTGCTGATCGATTTCCAGGGCACGGGCGAGAGTCCCGGCGACGTCATCACCTTCGGCTGGCGCGAGCGCCTCGACGTCGTCGCCGCGGTCGACTTCCTCCGCCGCGAGCTGCCCGGCGAGCCGGTGGCGATCGTCGGCACCTCCCTCGGCGGCGCGGCCGCGCTGCTGGCGACGCCGCCGCTGCGCGTCGAGGCGCTCATCATCGAGAGCGTCTACCCCTCGATCGACCACGCCGTGGAGAACCGCCTGCGCCGCTACCTCGGCCCGCCGGGACCGGCAGTCGCGCCGCTGCTGCTCGCCCAGCTCAGGCCGCGCATCGGCGTCGGCGCGGACGTCCTGCGGCCGATCGATCACATCGGCAACGTGACCTGCCCGCTGCTCGTCATCAGCGGCGCGAAGGACCGCTACACCACCGCCGCCGACACGCGCGCTCTCTTCGCCGCCGCGCACGCGCCGAAGCAACTCTGGCTCGTCGACGGCGCCGGCCACGTCGACCTCTGCCGCGCGGAGGGCGAGCGATATCGCCGCCGCGTGCTCGATTTCCTGGCTGCTCACATCAACCTGTGTCGCCCGTCCTAGGCAGACTCCTGCACGCGTCACCGCGCTGAGAGCCCGGCGTAGATAAGCCTTTCCGCATCTCAGGATAGGAGTGCGCCATGAAGATCGCTCTCGTCGGTGCCGAACTGGAAGAAAACCTCGGGCTGCGCTACATGGCTTCGTCGCTCGAGCGCGACGGCCACGCTGTCGACATCGTGCCATTCAACGCCGACGACGATGTCCCCGGCGCCATCGGTCAGATCAACGCCTTCGGCGCCGAGCTCGTCGGCCTCTCCATGGTCTTCACCGGGAGGGCCCGCGAGTTCTGCCGCCTGGCCACGGAGCTGCGCGAGGGCGGCTTCGGCGGGCACATCGTCGCCGGCGGGCACTTCGCCTCCTTCAACAGCGAGCGCCTGATGCGGGACTTACCCGCCTTCGACTCCATCGGCCTCGGAGAGGGCGAAGAGCTCATCTGCGCGTTGGCCGCGCATCCCAACGACCTCGCCAGCATCGCCGGCATCTGCTACCGCGCCGCGGACGGAACGCTGATCACGAATCCGTCGAAGGGGAATCCGGAGAACCTCGACGCCCTGCCGTTCCCGAAGCGCACCACCTTTCACGAGTACTACGGCAAGCCGATCGCCGCCATCCTCAGCAGCCGCGGCTGCTGGCGCAACTGCGCGTTCTGCAGCATCAACGCCTGGTACGAGCGCGGCGGCGGCCGGAAGTTCCGCATCCGCAGCATCGACAACATCGTCGCGGAGATGAAGGAGCTCTACTTCCGCGACGGCGTGCGCATCTTCAACTTCCAGGACGACAACTTCTTCCTGCCGAACAAGGAGAAGGCCCTGAAGCGCTTCGAAGCGTTGCGCGACGGGCTGAAGGCCGCGGGCGTCGAAGGGATCGCCATCGCCGTGAAGGCGCGTCCCGACAGCATCACCGTCGAGTCCATCCGCGTCCTCGACGAGCTCGGGCTCTTCCGCGTCTTCCTCGGCGTGGAGAACGCCTCCGCGCGCGCACTCGAGCACCTCAACCGCAAATCGCACATCGACGAGATCCTCAGCGCCCTGCGCATCCTCAACGACTTCGACGTCCACGTGGCCTTCAACATCCTCATGTTCGAGCCCGACACGGTGATGGACGACATCCTCGTCAACCTCCGCTTCGTCGAGCGGCACATCGAGAATCCGTTCAACTTCTGCCGCGCCGAGGCCTACGCCGGCACGGGGCTGGAGGCGACGCTCGCGCCGCGGGGACGGCTGCTGGGGAGCTATTTCGGCTTCGACTACCGCCTCAGCGATCCGCATTGCGAGGCTTTCCATCAGATCGCCAACTACGCCTTCTTCGACCGCAACTTCAGCGACTACGGGCTGCACTACTTCAACATGCAGGTCGACTTCTGCTTCCAGCTGCTGCGGCGCTTCCACGCCGAGGTGCTGACGCAGGCGGCACGCGCGGCGGTGCGCAACTTCATCAAGCAGACGAACCTCGACACGTACGAGCGCCTCTGCGAGATCTACGACTTCGTGAATGGCTGCGATCCGCACGACCAGGTCGCCATCCGCGCCTTCGCCCGGGAGATGCGCACCCGCGTCGACGACGCCGGCGTGTCGCTGCACGCGCAAGGCCAGGCGGTGCTCGACTGGCTCGACGATCTGTACGCCAGGAGCGGCACCCGCCGCCGCCCGCAGGCGCCGCTGCTGCCGAAGCAGCTGCCGTTCCACACCACCAAGCCCGCGCCGTACCGCGGCGCCTCCGCGATCGATGAACCGAGCTGGTTCGGCGTCCTGTCGACGCCGATTCCCTACGAAGACTTCGTGAGACAGATGACCCAACCAACCGCGTAGGACAGAGGAGGTCCTGAATGGTCGACAGAAGTCATGTGGAACCCGCACACCCGATGGTCGTGGCGCTGCACGACAGCCTCGTGGCCATCTACAAAGTGATCCGTGAGAAGTACCAGGCCAAGATCGACGCGACGTTCGACGAGGTCTCGCGGCAGATCGGCTTCGTCGTCACGACGACGGTGCCGGCGCAGGTCGAGATCGGCAGCGGCGGGAAGATCAAGAGCGTCGAGGTGCCGGCCAGCCTCAAGGGAAAGCTCTTCGAGAAGGTGGCCGGCACCGTCGGCAACGACAGCGTCGGAAAGGTGGAGGCCGGAAGCTATCCGATTTATCTGCTCTGGTATCCGGCGCTGAAGCTGCGCCTCCGCACCGATTTCATGGAGCCGGCACACCTCAGCCCCGGCGTTCGCGAGCCCGCGCACTTCATCCCGGGCGTCCGCGAGCCGGCCCACTTCCGTCCCGGCGTTCGCGAGCCCGCGCACTGGTTCGATCCCGGCACGGCCATCTCCGGCGAGGAAGTGATGCTGATCAGCGCGATCGACGAGGTCTATCCCGATCTTCGCCTCGCCGAGCGCGTGAGCGTGGCCCGGCAGGCCGGCCGCGGCTTGGGACCGGGCGTGCGCGAACCGGCGCATCTCGGACCGGGCGTCCGTGAGCCGGCGCACCTCGGCCCGGGCGTCCGCGAGCCCGCCCATCTCGGCCCGGGCGTGCGGGAGCCGGCGCACTTCCCGCAGTTCGAGTCGCAGTTCGCGGCCGAGCTGTCCGCGTTGCTCAAGAAATTCGGATTCTGACTTCAGGGAGCGCCGCCGCGGCGGCGCTCCTCATCCTTCGCATCAAGCCTGTCAATGATCTCCTTGAAGTGCGCGATCGGATAGGCGCCCTTCACCGGTACGCCGTTCAGGAGAAACGCGGGCGTGCCGTCGAATCCGAACTTGGTCGCTTCGGCCATGTCCGCGGCGATGTGAGCCTTCACGACATCGCTGTCGGCGTCGCTCTCGCACTTTTCCACGTCTAAGCCGAGATCCTTCGCTGTCTTCCTGAAAAACTCGCGGCCTAATTTGTCCTGGTTCTGGAAGAGGAGGTCAAAGAACTGCCAGGCCTTGTCGGGCGATTGAAGCGCGACGGCTTCAATCCACTGCGCCGCCGGCATTGCTTGGGGGTGGAAGG
>JBKOUP010000170.1:0-12390 GCA_046723495.1 Acidobacteriota bacterium | reverse complement strand
CCCCTGTCCCCTGTGCCCCGTCCCCTATCCTGGCGTCGATCTGGCAGTTCGGCAGCGATAATGCGACCCGATGGGCAAAGCGCAGGTCCACGTCGTACTGGTGCCGCGATGGCTCACGGTGGCGCTGTTGCTCCTCGTCTCCATCGCCATGGCCGCGCTCATCCTGGAGCTGAGCGGGCGGGCCTACCTGCACGAGCGCACCTCCGTCGTCGAAGTCCTCACCCTCGTCCGCCGCTACGACCGGCTGACCCCGACGGCGTTCATCGCCGCGATCGCGCCGGTCGTCACCAACATCCTCTTCTTCGTCCCGTGGGGGGTGCTGGCCTTTCTGGCCTTCGACAGCCGCCGCCGCGCGCTCACCTACGTCCTCACGCTCGCGGTCGGCGTGGCCTTTGCGTGTCTGCTCGTGGCGTGGCAGAGCGCATTGCCCACCCGCATCACCGGGTGGAACGACGCCGGATGGAACACCGTCGGCTGCGCGGCCGGCGCGGTGGCGGCGCATCTGCGCAAGCAGCTGCGCATCCGCTTCGAATAGAGGGGCGGCCGTGATCCTCGTCGTCGAAGACGATCCGCAGGTGGCGCGGCTGATCGCGCTGATCCTGCAGCGCCGCGGGGAAAAGGTCGACCTCGTCGCCGACGGCGCCGCCGCGCTGGAGCGGGCCAAGTCCTCGCGGCCCTCGATGATCTTCGCCGACCTGACCATCAAGGGGATGGACGGCGAGACCCTCTGCGCCCATCTGAAGCGGGTCGAGGAGACGCGCTCGATTCCGTATGTCATCCTCTCCGGCGACCGCGACATCGCCCAGAAAGCGCGCCAATGCGGCGCCGACGACTACCTCGGCAAACCTTTTGAATTCGACGATCTCCTCCGCCTGGTCGACAAATATGCCGGAACTGAGAGCTGAAACACCGATCGAAGCCCCGACCGACGATCCCGTCGAGCGGCTGATGGCCCGCCTGCGCGACGAGGGCTTCACCACCGATCAGCCGGAGGAGGACTGGCGCGACTACGGCGAGATCATCTACCGCCGCGACGAGAAGATCTCCTTCGCCACCGGCGTGACCGTCTTCATCTTCACGCGCGTCGACAACCTCAACGAGCGCATCCTCCGCCAGACGTCCGACAGCGTCGTGCACACGTACACGGCGAAGGACGTGACCAGCAAGGCCCTGTCGGTGCTGCAGTCGAACACCGTCTACCACTGCCTCGTCACCACCGGCGACCAGCCCCACAACGAGCTCCTCGGCCCCTACATCACCCGCCGCTTCGGCGCGACGTTCATCCCCGTCATCCTCGTCCCGGAGATCAACCAGGTCGTCTACCCGGACGTGGAGGAGAAGGTCGGCACGATCACGCCCCGCATCGAGTACCTGAAGTTCCTCCTCGGCGAACGGCGTGAGCCGGTGAACATGCACCGGCCCACGCTCCAGGCCATGTGGGTGTCGATGGGCGTGCTCATCGTGCTGCTGATCGCGATCGTGGTTTCGCTGTTCCACTGACGCTAATCGCACTGGATCGTAATCGGCGGCAGCGTGATGCACGTCTTCACCGTGCAGCAGTACGACTCCAGAATGATGCAGACCACGTCGCCCTGGTGGACGCCGCTCAGATGCAGCGTGATCGGCGCCGACGTGCCGCCGGCCGGGATCGGCGTGGTCAGGATCTGCGGCGTGACCGTGCCGAGCGACGTGATGACGACCAACTGCTGAATGGGGAACGCGGTGAGGTTCTGGACCGTGAACGTGTAGGCATACGTCGCAGGGCCGGGATCGCATCCGAGGCTGATCTGCGTGACCTTCAGACAGCAGTGCTCCGGCAGAAAAAAGCAGCGGCGTACGAAACAGCAAGTGTTCCCCTCCGTGTCCTGCAACAGGTAGTCGAGGCAGATCAACTGTCCGGGCAGCGCGCCGCTGATCGTCACCGTGACGTTCGTCTGGCCGCCGTTGTTGAGCGGCGCCGCGACGACGTTGGGGGAGACCGTGTACGTCGCTCCCGGCGGCGGCGTGATCAACACGAACTGCGTGGCATGTCCGGAGAGGTTCGTGACTTGCGCGGTCACGGTGAACGTACCGTTCGGACCGCAATTGACGTCCGTGTCGGCGATGGCGACACGCATGCACTCCGGGCACGGCTGCACGAACGTGACGAAGGCGTTGTCGAGGTTCAGGTTGTCGTCCATCGTCACGACGAAGGAGTACGTCACGCCGGCAACGAGCGCGGCGCTGCCGGCCAGCGGCGTCCAGCTGTTGTTGCTGCCTGCCGGGAGTGACGTGCTGAGCGCTGCCACGGTGGTGCCGGTGGTGCCGACGCCTTGCCGCAGCGTGATCGTCGCGCCGCCGGTCAACGTGGCTCCGCGCGTGGAGAACGAGCCTCCGAATCGGACGTCGCCTGTGCAGCGCGCCGTGAAGCTTTGATAGAAGACGCCCTTGCTGTTCGCAATGTCGAGATAGTGCTGGGGGATCCCGACGCCGGGCGCTGAGGCGTCGGACTGCGGTCCGCCGCCGTAAGTAAACGGGCCACCGTTGACCTGAACGACGTTCGGCGAGCCGGTGGGAAAGACCCAGGGCGGGGCTGGGTGATTGAGGTTGTCGCCGTTGACCAACGCCGGCGGCCCGTTGGATTCGAAGTCTCCGTTGACGAGCTGCCCAAAAGCGGCACTGCTGATGGCGAGGGCGAGCGCCGCGAACACAAACCGTCTGACAAGATTGATCATGATTGCCGTCCTTTCTCTCCGTCGAAGGAGTAGTGACGGAAATCCTGAGAACGTTTCCTTCAAGCGGGGGCGCCGCGGCGGCGATTCGTTCGGATCAACGTGATCAGACAGGCAATCGCGAACAGCGCCAGGAAGACGAAGCCGAGCGTGAAGCTGCCGGTCTCGCGGCGAACGAGGCCGAGGACGAGCGGAGGGAAGAAGCCGCCCAGGCCGCCGGCGGCGCCGACCAGTCCCGTGACGCTGCCGACGGTATTCGGGAAGTACTCGGGGACGAGCTTGAAGACGGCGCCGTTGCCGAGGCCGATCGCCGCGGCCATGCCGAGGGCGCCGATGGTGAAGGTCGCGATCAACGGACAGGCCAGGAAGATGGCCATGGCCGCGGTGAACGGGAAGACCCACGTGAGCACCCGCTGGCCGCCGGCGCGGTCGGCGAGGATGCCGCCCACGGGGCGCATGGCCGTGGCCAGCACGACAAAACCGGCCGTGCGCAGGCCGGCGTCGGCGGGCGTGAGCTTGAACATTTCGGTGAGGAACGTCGGGAGGTAGACGCTCATGGCCACGAAGCCGCCGAAGGTCAGGAAGTAGTAGAGGCTGAGGATCCAGCTCTTCTGCTCGCGCAGCGGCTCAATAGCCTCGGCGAACGACTTCGGGCGCACCGTCACCGGCGCGTTCTCCGCCTTCGCCAGGAACGCCACGAGCCAGACCAACGTCAGCGCGGCGAAGAGCCAGAAGCCCCACGAGAATCCGAAGGCCTTCGCCACCACCGGCGCGCCGAACGCCGCCAGCGATTGCCCGATGTTGCCGGCGCCGTAGATGCCGAGCGCTTTCCCCTGCGCCTCCGGCGGATACCAGCGGCTGACGAAGGCGACGCCGACGGAGAAACTGGCCAGGGCGATGCCGATGAAGAAGCCGTAGAGCAGAAGCTGGCCGTAGCTGCTCGCCCATCCCATCAGCAATGCCGGGACGATGGAGACGGCCATGACCGCGGAGAAGACGACGCGGCCGCCGAAGCGGTCGGTGAGGATGCCGAGGGGGATGCGCCCGAGCGAGCCGAGGAGGACGGGGACGGCGAGCGCGATCGAGACGCGGACGGGATCGAGGGCCAGCTGCTTCTTGAGGATCGGCATCATCGCCGACACGGAGCCGAAGACGGCGAAGCAGACGGCGAAGGCGCCGGTGGCGAGGGTCAGCTGCAGCGGATTGCCGCGAGGGCTCATGCTTCTCGCGCTTTACGATACGCCTCCAGCGGCGAGCCGGTGGTCAGCGTCATCAGCATGTTCATCGCGAAGAGGGTCACCGCAGTCATCTCGATGATCGCCGAGAGCGTCAGGGTCTGCCACGCCGTCGCGCTGAGGTTTTGGTAGGCGAGGATCTGCGAGACGACGCGCGTCGCGCAGCCGATGTTGAGCAGGACCAGCGACGCGGCCATGAGGCGCGTGCTCCACAGCCTGCGCACGTTGAAGAACGCCGGCAGGACGCGCGGGCCGATGGCGAAGACCGCCGCGGCGAAGAAGCCGACGGTGACGCCGTGCCGCGCCGCGCCCGGCACGCGCGGCACGGCGATGGCCAGCGCCGCCGCGGCGATCGACCAGGCGTAGGCGAGGCGGATGAAGAGCGGCGACGACTTCCGTTTCGCGCACGGCTCGAAAAGACGCAGGGCGATGGCGAAGAGCACCGTGGCGGCGACGAGCAGCGGCGCGTAGGCGACGCCGGCGAACAGCAGCACGAGCGCCGGGATGAGCAGCGCCGTGCGCGTCGGGCGCAGGCCGAGCAGCGGCGGAAGCCATCGCGTCGAGAAGCCCCAGAGGAACGGCACGACGAAGCCCCACGTCAGGAGGCCGAGGTAGCGCTGGTTGAAGCTGGCGGGGAAGAGGGGCGCGTTGACGCGGAACGATTCCCAGGCGTTGAGGGCGACGGCGGCGACCATCGCCACGCCCGCGGCGGTGATGATCGCGATCGAATGCCGCCATGCCGCGTCGTCGCTCGCGCGCGGCTTCGTGGCGAAGACGGAGACGGCGAAGACCGCCACGGCGATCAGCTCGAGGACGCCGGCGAGCGGGAAGAGAACGCGCCACTGCGCGGGCGGCCAGGTGCCGACGGCCCAGCGCATCGTCACGCCCGCGGTCCAGAGCGTGTACGTCGTCCACGCCGCGCCGTGCGAGAAGGCGCTCAGGCGGAGGCGCGGGATTGCGTAGTAGCCGATGCCGAGGATGAACGTGCCGAGCCAGCCGAAGATCTGGGCGTGGCCGTGCGCCTGAATCCAGCCGGCATCGGCCGCGCCCGAGGTGTGCGCGGCGGAGATTTTCAGCAGGTTGAGGACGCCGACGAATGTGCCGGGCAGGAGCATGAAGGCCAGGCCGGTGACGATGTAGACGACGAGCATCCGCGAGAGGTCAGGGTCGTGGGGCGAGCTGAGGGAGCGGTGGCAACGAGCCATGGACATACGCTACGCGGCACCCGCGCCGCGCGGTATGACAAATCGCATGCTCACCGCTCCATCTGGTAGAGGTACCAAAGGAGTCCCGCGTTCAGGCCGAGGCAGACGAGGCTGGCGAGCGCGGCAGGAACGATCACGTGCTCCTGCCCGGCCAGGAAGGCGTTCATCGTCGCGGTGAGCAGCCAGAGCTGCAGGACGACAATGATCACCACGATGCAGAGGATGCCGAAGACGATCGTCGTCTTCTGCTGCCGCGAGAACGTCCGCATCATGCGCGCACCTCGATGCCGGTGGCGTAGAGGTCGCCGTTGCGGATCTCCAGCGTGACGCGCTCGAGCGGCCGCCGCGGCGGCCCGGCCAGCGGCACGCCGCTGGCGACGTCGAACGCACCGTTGTGGCAGGGGCAGTGAAGGCGTCCGCGCTGCAGGTCGGGGACGACCGCGCAGCTGAGGTGCGTGCACTTCTGGTTGTAAGCGACGTAGTGCTGCGCGCCGGTACGCACGACGATGCACGGGTCGTGCGCCTCGGGGTAGCCGAAGACGAGCGCGCCGCCGACGGGGATCGACTCCGCGGGGGCGATGCGCCTCAGCGGCGGCTTCCCTTTGCGCTTGCGCGCGAAGTTCTGGAAAACGATCCACACTTGACCCACGACGAAGGCGAGACTGGTGAGGACGAGGAACTTCGTGAAGTCGCGGCGAGCCACGTACTCGTCCTGCGGCCAGTCGATGGGGAAGTCGTTCCGCCACTGCGGCTGGTCGCGGTAGGGGCGGCCGTCGGGCGGGACGCTGCTCATAGGTCCTCGAACGGGTCGGGCAGGCCGACCGCGGTCTCGTCCATGGCCGAGAGCACGTCGATGTTTTCGACGCCGTCGTCCTTCGGCACCATCATGCGCACCTTCGTGGTGATCGTCTGCCGGCCGAACTGGAACGTGTTCAAGGATTGCGAGCGCGGGCGGAGGCGCTCGATCTCCTCGGCCGGGCCGAACCAGAGCGCGCCAGAGGGGCAGACGCTCGCGCACATCGGCTTGAGTCCGACCGAGGTGCGGTCGTAGCACATGTCGCACTTCATCATCAACGAGAAGTCCGCCTGCATCTTCGGCACGCCGAACGGGCAGGCCAGGACGCAGTTGTTGCAGGCGATGCAGCGCGGCTTGCGCGCCGTCTGCACCACGCCGTCGCCGGTGCGCTTGATGGCGTCGGCCGGGCAGACCTCCGCGCACGTCGGCGAGTCGCAGTGCATGCAGACGACCGGCACCGTCTGCACGGAGATCGGCCGGTCGACGTATTGGAGGTGGATCATCGAGGTGCCGCGATGCGTGTCGCACTCGCTGCAGGCGGCCACGCAGGATTGGCAGCCGATGCAGCGGTTGGGGTCGACGAAGAACTCGCCGGTCACGTCGGTGCCTCCGCGCCAAGGCAGAAGGCAGAAGGCAGAAGGCAGAGGTGGGTTACGGGTCTCACTTCTGCCCTCTGCCTTCTGCCTTCTGACCTTTCGCCAGGCGGACCGCACAAACTTTGTACTCCGGTATTTTGGAAACCGGGTCCTGCGCCGCGATCGTCAGCTGATTCGCCGCCTGCCGTCCCGGCCAGTGGTAGGGGATGAACACCGTGTCGGGGCGGATCGTCGTCACCACCTGCGCGCGCAGCGTGAGCGTGCCGCGGCGCGACTCCACCGTGACGGTCTCGCCGTCGGCGATGCCGTATTTCTGGGCCAGGCGCGGATGCATCTCCACGCGTGGCTCCGGGTATTGATCGACGAGCGGGCCGATGCGCCGCGTCTGCGTGCCGGAGAGGAACTGGCTGACGACGCGCCCCGTCGTCAGGATCACCGGATACTCCTCGTCGACGTCCTCGGCCGGCGGCCGGTACGCAGCGACGTTGAAGCGCGCCTTGCCGTCGGGAAAATAGAACGGGCCCGCGCCCTTCGCGATCGGGTTCCACGATCCCGGCTCGAAGAGGCGCGGCGTGCCGGGGTGCTCTTCGCTCGGGCAGGGCCAGAAGACGCCGTTCTGCGCTTCGATCTTTTCGTACGTGATGCCGAAGTAGTCGGCCACGCCGCCCTTCGAAGCGACGCGCAGCTCGTCGAAGATCTCGCGCGGGCTCCCGAACGTGAAGCCGTGCGGGCGGCCGAGGGCTTGGGCGATGTCCTGGATCACGCGCCAGTCCTGCTTGGCGTCGCCGGGCGGATCGACGGCCTTGTTGATCTTGATCACACGCCCCTCGACCTGCGCGACCACGCCCTCGTCCTCCTCGTGCAGCGAGCCGGGGAGGACGACGTCGGCGTGCTGCGCGGTCTCGCTGAGGAAGAAGTCGATCACGGTGAAGAACTCGAGCTTCTCCAGCGCGCGCGTGACGAAGGCGTTGTCGGGGAGCGAGACTTTCGGATTGAAGCAGATCGACAGCAGCCCCTTGATCTCGCCGGCGTCGATCTTGCGCATCATCTCGTAGCAGTCGACGCCCGCCTCCGGCAGATCCTCGGCCTTCACGCCCCAGACGCCGGCGACGTACGCGCGGTGCTCGGGGTTGGCGATGTCGCGCCAGCCGGGAAGCTGTTCGGCCTTCTGCCCGTGCTCCCGCCCTCCCTGCCCGTTCCCCTGGCCGACGACCGTGCCGTATGCGCAGTACGGCCGGCCGATGCGCCCCGAGGCCAGGACGATGTTGATCGCGGAGAGGCAGTTCTCCACGCCGTGCGAGTGGTGCTCGATCCCGCGCGCGTGCATCAGGAACGACGTCTTCGCCGTCCCCCACAGCTCCGCCGCGGCGCGGATCGATTTCTCGGCGACGCCCGTCACCTCGGCGGTGCGCCGCGGAGTCCACTGCTGCACGTGCTCGGCGACGGCCTCGAATCCGACGGTGTGCTGCGCGATGAAGTCGTGATCGAGCCAGTCGTTCTCGATCATCAGGTGGAGCATGCCGTTGAAGAGCGCGACGTCGCGGCCGGGCTTCACCGGGAGGAAGAGATCGGCCGTGCGGGCGATCGGCGTGATGCGCGGATCGACGACGATGTCCTTCCCGCCCTTCTCGCGGGCCTGCCAGACGTAGTTCGTGGTGATCGGCGAGCACTCCGCGGTGTTCGACCCGGCGATGAGCACGACCTCGGCGTTGAGGATGTCGTCCCACGGGTTCGCGGCGCGGTCGATGCCGAAGGCCTTCTTGTTCGCCGCGCCGGCGCTGACCATGCAGAGGCGGCCGTTGTAGTCGATGTACTTCGTCTTCAGGCAGACGCGGGCGAACTTCCCCATCAGGTAGGCCTTCTCCGTCGTCAGCGACGCGCCGGAGAAGACGCCGAACGCGTTCGGGCCGTAGGTTTTTTGAAGGCGTTCGATTTCGCCGGCGACGCGGGCGACGGCGTCGGCGTACGGCATCGGCGAGAAGCCGGATTCCGCGTTCGGATCGCGGCGCAGCGCCGTCGTCAGGCGGTCGGGATGGCCGCCTTGCAGGTAGCGCTTCACGCCTTTCGGGCAGAGCATCCCTTTGTTGAAGGGGAAGTCGTAGCGCGGCTCGAAGCCGATGACGAGGTTGTCGCGGACCTTGAGGTTGATCCCGCATTGCTGCCCGCAGAAGCAGCAGTGCGTCGAGACGATTTTCTCGGGCTCCGTGCCGGTGTCGGCGCGCGGCCCCTCCATGTAATTGAGGTGCGGGCCCCAGGCGCTGGCGAGCGCGTCGTCAGATCTCGGCAGTGTGGCCATGTTTCGTCCAGAGCCGTCCCTGCGCGATGGCGAGCATCGAGCGGCGGCAGGAGGGGCAGATGCGTTGGTAGTGCAGCCCGTCATCCTGAGCGCAGCGAAGGATCTCCGGCTGCGCAGCTCGAGATGCTTCGCCGTCGTTGCGGCTCAGCATGACGGAGTAGTCGTATCCGAGCTGTCGTTCGACGTCGATCAAGTCCTCGACCTGCAGCAGCGGCGCGTACTCGGCGGCGCAGCGCGCGCACGTCGCCATCCCTTCCTTCGCCGCCACATCCTTGTAGAAGCTGACGCCGAGCTGCGCCGGCCGCTGGAAGATGTGAAAGAACTTCCCGAATGGCAGGTAGAGCAGCGTGAAGATGACGGTGATGGCGTGCAGCAGGGCCAGGAAGTCGTAGCCGTAGCCCTGCATCCAGGTGTAGCTCGCCGTCAGCAGCAACCCGGTGATGCTGATGGCGAAGAGGAGAATCAGCGGCAGGAAGTCCTCGCCGAAGCGCTGCAGCGCGGCCGCGCCGTGCTCGCGCATGCGCCGCCGCATGGCCAGCATCACGCCGGCGATGACGAGGAACGCCGACCACACCAAGCCGTGAAAAATGAGGAAGGCGACGGCCGAGTGGATCTTGAACGACGACGTGCCGAAGCCGAAGAGGAACGTGCGGTACGAGGTCACGTCGCCCGGCAGCGTCTCGAAGTGGATCCAGCCGAAGACGAGCGGGAAGGTGATGGCGAAGGCGAGGACGCAGCCCCACATGATCAGCCAGTGGGCCAGGCCGCGCAGCGGCTGCCGGCGGAAGATGAAGCGGTTCAAGGCGAAGTCCGCGGTCACGCGCGCGAACCAGTTGCGCACGTTGCCGGCGATGTACCCGGGCCTGAAGAAGAGCTGCCACCCGCGCACCCAGTAGCGGCGCGTCGGCGGACGCTGCAGCCACATGGCGTAGCGGTAGGTGATGGCGAAGGTGGCGAAGAGGACGGCGAAGGTGTAGCCGACGAGCGCGGCATCGAACTGGGCGAGGTTGCGCGAGCCGGCCACGATCAGCGCCGCCAGGATCGCGGTGAAGCACGCGCCCCACGCCGCAGCCACCCAACGCTCCCGGCCGACCCGTCCGAACATGCCCGCGGAGATCATATGAAACGCTTTGACCTCGTGATGCACTATCTATGCATGAAATCGCTCTGCGCGCTCCTGCTTTGCCTGTTCGCCGCCGCGCCGCTCGCCGCGGCGACGTGCCCGTTCAACATCCAGGTCGTCACGCTCCCGCCGCAGCAGGTCAACGGCTACAGCTGGGGCGCGGTCATCCGTCCGATGAACGACGCCTGCGTCGACAGCATCGCCGTCGAGCCGTCGAACGACTCCGAGTGGTACGTCGGCGGGCAGAACGGCCTTTACCGGACCGCGAACAACGGCGCGTTGTGGACGAAGGCGCCGATCGGCGGCCCGATCACGGCGCTCCACATGGCCCACGACGGCAGCGTGCAGCTCGTCTATGCCGGCGTCGGTCCGAAGCTCTGGCTGACGCGGGACCACGGCGCGAACTGGACGAACATCCACACCTTCGGCGCGACCGTGCGCTCGATTCTCGTCGCCGGCGGAACGCTCTATGTCGGCCAGGCCTGGCAGACGCACGCCGTCCCCAGCGGCGTCTGGGTCGCGAACCTCGGCGGCGGGCTCGGGCAGTTCCACGCCTTCGGCCCGGGGCAGACGGGACTCATCGTCTGGACGCTCTCGCGCGATCCGCTCAGCGGCGCCGTCTACGCCGGCACAGAGATCTTCGACCACCCGCAGCCGTACCATCCGCCGTTCTTCCGCTCCGACAATAACGGCGTGAACTGGATCAACGTGGCCGGCACGCTGCCGTGGCACGTCATCGCCTCCGCCGTCCGCCCGACCGACGGCTGGGTCTTCGCCCTCACCGAGGGGCCGGGGCTCTTCGTGTCGGCGAACAAAGGGTTGACGTGGCATCCGCTGGCCAACAATCCCGCGCCGAGCGACTCGCTGCTGATGGACAAGAAGAAGCCGACGCGCCTCTTCGGTGGACGCCAGAAGAGCGGCAACATCACCGGCGGCATCTTCGTCTCGACGAACGCGGGGCAGACGTTCCAGAACATCGGCCTGCAGGGCGCGACGGTGGCCGGGATCGCCGAGAACGGCGCGTCGACGAAGATCTACGCGGCGGCGTACGCGTCGGGGATTTACGTGTCGCCGGTCCCGTAAAATGCGTGCATGAGCGTGGCGCCGCAGCCCTCGCGCGAACCGCAGCAGGACATCAACCTCGACCTCGGCTTCGGCGCGGTCGTCTCGCGCGAGGTGCGCACGCGCCTGCTCAACCGCGACGGCACCTTCAACGTCAAGCGCGAGGGGTTGAGCTGGTGGGCGCGCTTCAACTTCTACCACTACTCGCTCACCATGAGCTGGCCGCGCTTTCTCCTCGTCGCCGGCGTCCTCTACATCGTCACCAACGCCGTCTTCGCCCTCGCCTACATCGCCTGCGGCGAGCACTCCATCACCGGCTTCGCCGGCGAGCCGATGTTCGGCCGTTTCCTCACGGCCTTCTTCTTCAGCGTGCACACGCTGGCCACCATCGGCTACGGCAACATCGTCCCCGTCACCGCCGCGGCCAACCTCGTCGTCACCTTCGAGTCGCTCGTCGGTCTGCTCGGCTTCTCCGTTATCGCCGGCCTCGTCTTCGCGCGCTTCGCCCGTCCCGTCGCCCAGATCGTCTTCAGCCGCTGCGCCGTCATCGCGCCCTACCGCGACGTCACCGCCTTCATGTTCCGCACCGTCAATCAGAAGTCGAGCGAGATCGTCGAGCTCGAGGCGAAAGTCCTGATGACGCGGCGCAAAGGCGACGGCAACATCGACCGCGAGTACATCCCGCTGGCGCTCGAGCGCGAGCGCGTCGTCTTCTTCCCCGCGGCGTGGACGATCGTCCATCCCAACGACAAGAACAGCCCGCTGTACGGGATGATCAGGGAGCAGATGCTCTCCTGCGACGTCGAGTTCCTCGTGCGCCTGAACGGATTCGACGAGACCTTCTCCCAGACCGTGCACACGCGCTCCTCGTACAAGGCCGAGGAGGTCGTGTGGGGGGCGCGCTTCCGCAGCGTCTTCAACCCGCCGAAGCCGGACGGCCGGCTGAGCGTCGACATCCGCAAAATCGACGAGTTCGACCGCGTTCCTTTGCCCGCAGTGACGCCCGTCACGTAGCCGTGTAAACGCCCGTTCGGGAGCGGCGTCCAACGCCGCATGAAACACAGCTTGCTCGCTCTCGTGCTCGTGGCGCCGGCCCTGCTGATGGCGGACGAGAAGCCGGCGGCCGTCTGCGCGCGGCCGCTGGCGATGATCTCGCCGCGGCAGGAGCAGGAGGCGCTCGTTCACAAACTCTCCGCGACGGCCGAGGCTGTCGCGGAGCGGAGGCGCTCCTCCGTGCCGCCGGGCGGCGCGGCCTCGCCGATCGCCTTTCCGCCCACCGTCAACTTCATCGACACCGACCTCTTCGCGGCGATGAAGAAGGACAACGTCGCCCCGACGCAGCTGGCCTCCGACGCGGAGTTCCTCC
>JBKOUP010000062.1:0-5359 GCA_046723495.1 Acidobacteriota bacterium | reverse complement strand
GAAAGGGAACGCTTACGCCGACGGAGCGCGCGGCGTGCCGGCGCCGGTGAGCGGCGCTTCGACGCGCGATTCGTGGAGGAGAGGCACTCTTGCTTGTCCGCGGGCGGGCGACAGGCAAAAGTGCCTGTCCTCCACACGAACGATCTGCCGCTCCGCGCGCACGCCGCTCTTCGCCACGACCGCGGCGAACGCCGGCCGCGCCGCCGGCGCGTCGGCCGCCCCGGTGATCGCGCCGAGCGCGAGGGCGAAGAGCAGATAGAGGTTCATGCCGCGAGCCTAAAGCCTATCTCGCGCCAAATCATTTCGCCAACGTCGCCAGCTTCTCCCACGCCAAATACGTCTGATGCGACAAAAACACCACCAAAATGAAGTACGCCGCCGCGATCCCCGCCCTCTGTCCGATCGTCACGTCGTAGAAGCTCTCGTCGTCCTCGCGCACGATCGACGCGTACACCTGAAACGCCACCAGCAGCAGCACCACGATCATCAGCGGGTTCGGCTGCTGGTACGTCTTGTACACCAGTGCGCCCCCGCCGAGGACCCACATCCACTTCGTCACCGCGCCGGAGATGCGGCCGCCGTCGAGCATGCCGACCGGCAGCAGGTTGATCAGATTCAGCACGAAGCCGGCGAAGGCGATGAAGAGCCAGTTCGGATGGTTCGTCCACTTGTAAATCTGCAGCACGATCAGGCACGCAGCCGTGCCGAAGATCGGGCCGGCCAGGCCGATCTGGGCGTCGTCGTAGGCGCTGCGCGGCTGGTCTTTGAGCGTCACCGCGCCGCCGATGAAGGGGATGAACACCATCACTCCGGCGCGCAGCCCCTTCGCGCGGATGACCACGGCGTGGCCGATCTCGTGGATCAGTGTGACCACGACGAAGCCGATGCCGAGGCTGAGCGGCCACTTCGTCGCGTAGGCGCCGATCGACAACAGCAGCGTGCCGCCCGCCACCACATACTGCACCGCGCCGAAGCCTTCGAACGGGTTCACCGCGTAGCCGCGGAAATACTCGGCGATGAGGATCAGGAATGCCTTCGTCTTGAGCAGGATGAGGCTGCCGGCAAGGAGGATCGCGGAGAGGACCTTGGCCAGCGGGCGCCGCCGCGCCGATTCGGCGGAATTCATTGAAAAGTCACGCGATAGAACGTTCGGCCGGGTGCTATATTCCGCGCCGTGCCGGACCCCTCCGTCGACCTTCTCCGGGCCCAATTGCGGGAGCGCGGGTACCTCTCCCACGGCATCGAGCGGTGGTTCGCCCTCGACCCGTGGCGCAGCCGCGCCTTCTGGCTGGAGCTCCTCACCGTCGCGGCGAAGGGGGGGCTTCTCGTGGCCCTCTTCGCCGTCCTGCCGCTCGTCGCGGTCATGCTCGTCCGCAATCATCCTCTGAGCGCGTGGGAAGTCCTCGCGCTGGCCCTCATCTACGGAGTGACG
Organism: Acidobacteriota bacterium; assembly: GCA_046723495.1. Taxonomy (GTDB): domain Bacteria; phylum Acidobacteriota; class Thermoanaerobaculia; order Gp7-AA8; family Gp7-AA8; genus DATDFB01. Next base: position 3,927 of record JBKOUP010000062.1, on the reverse strand, counting down.
GCATTCGCCGTTTCCACCACTCTCCTCGTCGTCATTGCTCTGGTGCTGCGGCTACGTCCGGCGCTCGCGGTCGACACCCCGCGCGCGCTTCTCGGCATTTCCTTCACTGCAAGCGCGCTGCTCACCGCGCCGATCGCGATCTGGTGGGCACGCTTCGACGCGCCGCCCTCCTGGCCCGAGCTCCTCCTCGGCCTGCTCCTGATCGTCGTCTTCTTTCTGATGGTGACGGTGGCGGTGTCGGCGGCCCTGCTCTCCTTCTCGATCTACGAGCTGCGGCGCGTTCCGGCTCTGCACGCTAAGCCGAGGGGCGTGCCGATGTCGATCGCGGCGACGATCCTGATGGCGATCCTTTTCCTGCCCACGTACTTTGTGCAGGATACTCGCGCCTCCGCCGCCGAGCCGGCGCAAGTCGTGACGCGGCCGACAAATGCGCGCGTCGCGCTGATCGCCGTCGACGGCCTGACGCTCGACGTCTTCCGCGCCAACGCCGCCCTCGGCCGCCCCTTCGCCGGATGGGCGCCGGCCGCGCCGACGCCGGGCCGCTCCTCGCCGGAGCGCTGGGCCTCGGTCGGCACCGGCGTGCCGCCGCGACTGCACGGCGTGCGCGCGGTCGAGGGGATCCGCATCCCCGGCGGCAGCCATCTGATCCAGTTCGTGTCCCACGCCGACGCCGTCCTGCGCAACGTCGCCCATCGCGAGCCGCTGCCGCCGACGGTGCGCCGCCGCGACTACGTCTGGGAAGTCTTCGCCGGCCGCGGCGTGGCCACCGAGGCCGTCGACTGGTGGACGACGGACAGCCAGTCGATGGTGTTCGCCGCGGCCGCGGGCGGCGGACCGTTGCGCGTCGACGCCACGGCGGCGAGGATGCTGCTCAACGCGATCGATCGAGGGTGGTCCCACGCTCCGCTCGACGGGCCCCAATTCATCACCGTCTACCTCCCCGCGCTCGACATCATCCTCAACCGCCTCCCCGCCGACGCCTCGGCGAAGCTGGCGCTTTCCGCGCGCGCGCTCGACGCCCTCGGCGCGCTCATCGCCGAGGTGCGCGGGCGCGGCTACGACGTCATCCTCATCGGCCTGCCCGGCGACCGGCAATCCGGCCGCGGCGTGATGGCCTGGACGATGCCCGCGCACGCCGCCAGCGCCTCGGCCTATGATGTCGCCCCGACGATCTGCGCGCTCCTCGGCTTTCCGGCCACGGCGGAGATGCCGGGCCGCAGCATCGCCTCCGTTCCCGAACTGCCGCGCATCCCGACCTTCGGCCGCCGCGCCGCGCGCGCCGAGGGCGGCAAAGTCAACGACGAGTACTACAAAAGCTTGAAATCGCTGGGGTACATCCGATGAAGAAATTCGCGTTCGCTCTCCTCCTCTTCGCCGCGCCGCTCTTCGCCATCACCTTCGACGAGCTCGCCTCCATCCGGCGCATCGGCGCGCCGCAGGTCTCGCCCGACGGCAAGTGGATCGCCTACGACGCCTCGACGATCGACCTCGCCGGCAACGCCCGCCACAGCGCGATCTACCTCGTGCCGGCCAACGGCGGCGAGTCGAAGAAGATCAGCGACGGCACGAAGCAGGACGAGGGGCCGGCGTGGTCGCCGAACGGCAAGACCATCGCCTACGTCTCGAACAACGGCGGCGGCCCGAAGCAGGTGTGGCTCTACGACGTCGCCGCCGGCACGTCGCGCAAGATCAGCGACCTCCAAGGCGGCGCCGGGAGCGTGAAGTGGATGCCGGACGGCTCCGGCCTCATCGTCGTCTCCGACGTCTATCCCGACTGCGGTGTCGACCCGGTCTGCATCAAGGACAAAACCTCCGCCGAGGAGAAGAAGCCGACGAAGGCGCGCATCATCACCGGGCTTCTCTATCGGCACTGGACCGCCTGGCAGGAGCCGACGCGCTCGCACCTCGTGCTGATCGGCGTGAACGGCGGCATGCCGCGCGACCTGACGCCCTTCGCGTTCGACGTCCCGCCGTTCTCCCTCGGCGGCGGCGACGAGTTCGACGTCTCGCCCGACGGGCAGTCCCTCGTCTACGCCGCGAACAGCGATCCGCATCCGGAGCTGTCGACGAACTCCGACCTCTTCACGCTGCGCATCAAAGACGCACAGAACGGGCGCGCCGGCACCACGATCGCGCCGCGGCGCCTGACCACGCGCCCCGGCGCCGACACGAGCCCCAAGTTCTCGCCGGACGCCCGCTACATCGCCTGGCGCTCGCAGGCCCGCGCCGGCTACGAGTCCGACCTGTGGGAGCTGTGGGTCCTCGACCGCCTGACCGACACGTCGCGCCGCCTGGCGCCGTCGTTCGACAACTGGATCGACTCCATCGCCTGGTCGCCCGACTCCAAATCGATCTTCGTCACCGCGCCGGAGCAGACGAACGAAGCCATCTATGAGGTGACCGTCGCCGACGGCGCGATACGCCGCATCTACGCGAACGGCTCCGCGGACGGCGTCACCGTCGCGCGCGACGGCCAGACGCTCTACTTCGAGCGCTCCACGCTCGACCGCCCCGCCGACATCTACGGCATCGGCCGCAACGAGACCGCGGCGCGGCAGATCACGCACGACAACGACGCGCTGCTCTCGCACGTCGCCCTCGGAAAGACGAGCACGACGTGGTGGACCGGCGCGGAGAACGCCAAGGTGCAGGGACTCATGGTCACGCCGCCCGACTTCGACGCGAGCAAGAAATATCCGGCCATCGTCCTGATTCACGGCGGCCCGCAGGGTGCGTGGATGAACTCGTGGGGCTATCGATGGAACCCGCAGCCGTTCGCGTCGCGCGGCTACGTGATCCTGATGCCGAACCCGCGCGGCTCGACCGGCTACGGGCAGAAGTTCGTCGAGGAGATCTCCGGCGACTGGGGCGGCAAGGCCTACACCGACATCATGAACGGCGTCGACCAGCTCGCCGCGCTTCCCTACGTCGACGGCAACCGCCTCGGCGCCGCCGGCGGCTCCTTCGGCGGCTACATGGTCGACTGGATCCTCGGACACACGACGCGCTTCAAAGCGCTCGAGTCGCACTCCGGCGTCTACGACCTCGTCTCGATGTACGGCACGACCGAGGAGCTGTGGTTCCCGGAGTGGGAGTTCCACGGCAACCCGTGGGACAACCCGGAGCTGTATCAGAAGTGGTCGCCGAACCAGTTCGTGAAGAACTTCGCCACGCCGACGCTCGTGTCGCACGGCGAGCTCGATTTCCGCGTCCCCATCAGCCAGGGGCTGGAGCTTTTCACCGCGCTGCAGCGCCGCGGGATTCCGTCAAAGCTCCTGTACTACCCCGACGAGGGACACTGGGTGCTGAAGCCGCAGAACTCGAAGCTGTGGTACCAGACGGTAGGCGATTGGTTCGATCACTATTTGAAATAGCTCACAGGCGACAGCCGACGGGTGACAGGTCTACGGCCCTGTCACCTGTTTCCTGTTCCCTGTCACCTATTACCGCGTCGTCGTCCCCGACGGCGTCGTGCTTCCGCTCGGCGTGCCGCCCGGCCCCGGTTCGCCGAGGGCGGGACGGGCAACCGTCGAAGTGATGCCGACCGCTTCCGCGTACTTCAGGTAGGTGTCGATCGACGCGATGACGACGCGAGCTTCGACGGTGATCAGGTCGATGCCGACGAGGGAGATCCTGACCCACGCGTCGACGACGATGCCTTTGTCGAGGATTCGGTCGAGTACGTCGATGAGACTGGTTCCGCCCGGGGCGCGTTCGACAGCCATGACTTACCTGCCTTTCGTCTCTGGCTTCCCCTTGGGAAGCTCGCGAGCATTGAGCTGACGTTCCAGGTCGGCGATGCGGTTCCGCAGTTCGTCGAACTCCTCGGCGCTCTGCAAAGCCTTCGCGTCGCTGGAGTAGAAGCGGTCCGATCGCCACCAATTGATGCCGATTGCTTCCGCCTTGTCGATCGAACAGATCACCAGG
>JBKOUP010000438.1:0-6058 GCA_046723495.1 Acidobacteriota bacterium | reverse complement strand
ACCTCTACGACGTCTCCAACAACGCCACCATCCACCGCGTCGGCCAGATCACCTCGTTCAACAGCAACGCCGGCGCTTGGAACGACGTCGCCTTCAACTACGGCGTCCTCATCGCCGCCTCCTACGGCGGCACGTACGCGTTCAACATCACCAACCCCGCCTCGCCGACGCTCGTCTCCATCGAGGCGACGCCGGGCCTCTTTTTGGCCAGCAACGGCTCGAACTTCCTGGCCATCGGCAACGACTCCGCGATCCTCACGGAGATCATCAAGCTGCCGCCGAGCATCCTCTTCTTCAATCCCTTCGAGCTGCACACCCTGGCCACGCTGCGCGTCGACCGGACGGAGCCGATCGCCTTCCATCACCAGGCCTGGATCGACGACGCCGCCGGCCGCCTGATCACGATGGTGGACGAGATCGATCCGCACACGCTCCAGCCCGCGCGCACCTTCGCCTTCGACACCTTCGACTACGCCGTGCCGATGTACGAGGGCGACGACCCGCGCCTCTACGAGCAGGTCTCATACACGCAGGTCGACGAGGTGAAGTACAACCCCGTCGCCGTCGGGCCGTACGTCTACGTCATCGGCCAGCTGAGCGGCCTGCAGTCGTACGGCGTCTGCGGGCAGATGGACGGACGCATCGAGTGGGACACGCCGCAGTCGCTGCCCTGCGGCGGCGCGGAGATCCACGGCTGGGTCACGGGGACGACGAAGATCGCCAACGTGGAGCTCTTCCTCGACGGCGGCTCCCTCGGCGCAGCCACGCTCACCGGGCCGCCGCGCACGGACGTGCCGTCGGCGACGCCGGTGACGCCGTGGCGCATCAACGTGAACCTCGACAACACGGCCAAGGGCGAGCACGTGCTCCGCGCCGTCGGCACCGACATCCTCGGCAATCGCCGGCAGTTCGCCAGCGTGCGCGTGCTCTTCGGCGGCCCGGGCTCCAACTGCTTCGTTCGCCGGCGCGCGTCAGGGAAGTGACGGAAGTTTATCCCGCGCGCAGACGCGGGATCAGTCGAGCACTTGCGCGATTGTGCTTCGTGGCTTGGTCCGCTGATCGCTACGGAAGTGAGTCAACAATCGCCAGCGCCGCGCCGCGCGGATTGCTCGCCTCCGTGATCGGGCGCCCGACCACGATGTAATCCGCGCCCGCCGCGATCGCAGCGGCGGGCGTCGTCGTTCTGCGCTGGTCTCCGGCGCCGCTCCCCGCGGGACGGATGCCCGGCGCGACGATGACGAGATCGCTGCAAGCCTCGCGAATGGCGCGGATCTCGTGCGGCGAGGCGACGACGCCGCGCAGGCCGCTCTCCTTCGCCAGCGTCGCCAGGCACACGGCGCTGTCGAGCGGCGGCGCGGCGAAGCCGATGCGTTTCAGTTCGCTCTCGTCGAGGCTGGTCAGGATCGTGACGCCGAGGACGAGCGTGTCGGCGCCGGCGCAAGCTTGGAGCATCGCCGCGCCGCCGGACGCGTGCACCGTGACCATCTCCGCGCCGAGCGCGGCAGCCTCGGCCACGGCATGTTTCGCGGTGTTCGGGATGTCGTGGATTTTCAAATCGAGGAAGACCGGCATGTCGAGCTCGCGCACGATCGACGGGCCGTTGGCGATGAAGGCCTGCAGGCCGATCTTGAGCAGGCCCGCGGCGCCGTCGAGGGCCTCGGCCAACCGGAGGATCTCGCCGCGCTCGGAGCGGTCGATGGCCACGATGAGGCGGTCGCGGGATTGCATGATTTGATGATAGCGATGGACAAGTTCGCTGTCGCCCGCGCGCTCGACGAAATCTCGCGCTACCTCGAGCTCGGAGAATCGAACCGCTTCAAGGCCCTCGCCTACGAGCGCGCCGCGCGCAGCCTGCGCTCGCTCGACCGCGAGCCGGCCGACCTCATCGCCAAGGGCGACCTGCTGAAAACGCCCGGCATCGGCAAAGGGACGGCCGCGGTCATCGAGGAGCTCGTGAGCACCGGCGGGTCGCGCTACTTCGACGAATTGCGCGCCCAGTACCCGCCCGGCATCTTCGCGCTGATGCGCGTGCCGTCGCTGGGCCTGAAGAAAATCGGCCTGCTGTACGAGACCCTCGGCATCGGCAACCTCGACGAGCTCGAAGCCGCCGCGCGCGCCGGGAAGCTCGCCAAGCTGCACGGCTTCGGCCCGAAGACGCAGCAGAAGATCCTCGAAGGAATCGAGAAGGCCCGGCGGCGCGAGTCGCAGTTCCTCCTGTCGGTCGGAATCGAAGCCGGCGAGATGATCCGCGAGCAGCTCGCCGCGATCGACGGCGTCATCGACGCGGAGATCTCCGGCAGCGTGCGCCGGCGCCTGGAGGTGATCCGCAACGTGAACGTCGTCGTCGTCACGCGCGCGCAGGAGAGCGTGATGGCAGCGCTGCCGCGCATCGTCGAGGACCTCGAGCTGCTCGACCAGACGACGGTGAAGGGCGTCGCCAACGGCGAGGTCGACGTCCTCTTCCACTTCGCCAAGCCGGCGGAGCTCGGCGCCGTGCTGCTGAAGACGACCGGGGCGGCCGAGTTCGTCGATGCATTCGACAAAATCAAAGGCAAGACGGAGCACGACGTCTTCGAGAACGCCGGCTTCGCGTACGTCGAGCCGGAGCGCCGCGAGTCGGCCGACGATCTGAAGCGCAAGCGTCCGCGCAAGCTCGTGGAGATGTCCGACCTCCGCGGCACATTCCACGTCCACACGACCTTCAGCGACGGCCGCAACACGGTCTTCGAGATGCTCGACGCGGCGCGCGAGCGCGGCTTCGAGTACGTCGGGCTCTCCGATCATTCGAAGGCGGCCTTCTACGCGAACGGGCTGACCGAGGCGCAGCTCCCGCGGCAGAAAGCGGAGATCGACGCCCAGCGCCCGCGCGTGGCGCCGCTGCGCGTTTTCCGCGGTACGGAAGCCGACATCCTGCCGGACGGCACGATCGACTACGCCGACACGGGCGCGCTCGCGCAGTTCGACTTCGTCGTGGCCAGCATCCACTCGCGTTTCAACATGGACAAGGACGAGATGACGCAGCGCATCCTCCGCGCGCTCGACAATCCTCTGGTCACGTTCCTCGGCCACCTGACCGGACGGCTGCTCCTCAACCGCGACGGCTACACGATGGACTTCGACACGGTCTTCGAGCGCGCCGGCGAGCGCGGGGTGATGATCGAGATCAACGGCAACCCGAACCGCCTCGACGTCGACTGGCGCCTCATCCAGCGCGCCCTCGACCGCGGCGTCGTCTTCAGCATCAACCCCGACGCGCATTCGACGCGCGAGTACAACGCCCTCCTGACGGGCACGTGGGTGGCGCGGAAAGGAGGCTTGTCGAAACGGGAAATCTTCAACACCCGCGGCGCCGATGAGGTTGCGGAGTATCTGACGTGGAGGCAGAATCTCGCGCTGCCATGAAAACGAAAGCGCTGATTTTTTCTTTCATTCTTCTCGCAGCACCGCTCTTCGCGCAGGAGTCGCGCCGGCGCACCGCGCCTGCGCCCGCGCCGCAACCGGCCACGCCCGCGCCGAAAAGCACCGAGCCGGAGCCGGCGCCACACGCGCAGCAGATGGAGCGCGAGCAGCAACAGCCCGCGCGCGAAGCGGAGCGCGAGCGCGTGCAACAGCCGGAGCAGCAACAGCAGCAGCGCGGCGGCGCCGGCGGTCCGACGAACACGGCCTTCCACTTCGACATGAAAGAGACGCCGCCGAGCGTCACGCATCATTCGATCAACGTGCACGGCCGGGAGCTGCGCTATACGGCGACGGCGGGCAAGCTGCCGATCAAGGACGCCGAAGGAAAAACCGAGGCGCTGATGTTCTACGTCGCCTACACGCTGGAGGGGGAGCATGCCTCGACGCGGCCGCTCACCTTCGCCTACAACGGCGGTCCGGGCTCGGCGTCGATCTGGCTGCACATGGGCGCCCTCGGCCCGCGCACCGTCGTCATGGGCGCCGAGGGCTTCATGCCCCAGCCGCCCTTCCGCGTGCATGACAATCCGTACACGCCGCTCGACCGCACCGACCTCGTGCTCATCGACGCCGTCGGCACCGGCTGGAGCCGCGCCGCCGACGCCGCCGCGGCCCGCAAATACGAGAACCCCGAGGGCGACATCCAAGCCTTCGGCGAGTTCATCCGCATGTACATCTCGCGCAACGAGCGCTGGAGCTCGCCGCTCTACCTCTTCGGCGAGAGCTACGGCACGACGCGCTCCGCCGGCATCGCCGGATACCTGCAGGGACGCGGCATCGTCTTCAACGGCATCGGCCTGCTGTCGATGGCTTTGAATTTCCAGGCCCTGGCCTTCTCACCGGCGAACGACACGCCCTATCCGTGGAACGTGCCGACGTACATGGCCATCGCCTACTACCACCACAAGCTCTCGCCGGAGCTGCAATCGGCGATGGACAAATGCCAGGGCGATCCGAACGCACAGTGTCCACCGCTGCATCAGGCGGAGCAGTGGGCGATCACCGACTACGCCGCGGCGCTCGCCCGCGGAGACTCCATGAGCGCGCAGGAGCGGCAGAGCGTGATCGACAAGCTGTCGATGTACACCGGCCTCTCGAAATCGCTCATCGACGAGATGAACCTGCGCATCGACGTCGGCACGTTCGATCACTACCTGCTGCTCGGCCAGCGCCTCCGCGTCGGCCGCCTCGACGGCCGCTACTCGATGCCGGAGCCGGGCTTCCCCGGCGGCCGCGGCGGGCCGGGCTTCAGCGATCCGGCGTCGACGGCGACGACCGGCCCATTCACGATGACGTTCAACAACTACATGCGCACGGAGCTCAACTACAAGACCGACACGCCCTACTACACCTCGGCGCAGCAGTCGGGGATGTTCCTCTGGAGCGCCAGCGGCGGCACGCAGGCCCCCGGCGGCCCGCAGGGATTCCAGGACGAGCTCGCGCCGCTGCGCGCGGCCATCGTCGGCAATCCGTTCCTGAAGGTGCTGGTGATGGAGGGCTACTACGACCTGGCCACGCCGTACTACCAGGCCGAGTACACGATGCACGAGCTCAACCTCCCGGCGCAGTACCAGAAGAACATCTCCTACGAGCGCTACTGGTCGGGGCACATGGTCTACCTCGAGCAGAAGTCGCACGCGAAGATGCAGAAGGATTGGGACCGGTTCGTCGAAGAGACACAAGGGAAATAACGAAAAGGGGACAGGGCGCAGGGGACAGGGCACAGGTGGTTGTCTTGCTACCGCACGAGTGGTCGCCTCAGGCCGACGATCTCGCAACCGCAAGAAGACCACCTGCCCTTTGTCCCCTGTCGTCCAGGAGTGGCGGCGGCGGAGCAGGCACGCGGCTCGTGCAGCCTGACAGCAACCATTAACCTAGAGCTATCTTATCGGTTTCTCATATTCGTTCGAGGCGCTTAGCGTTACCCATTCGCTGCCAACCTTCTTGTATTTAGTCGTACCTCTGACTTCATAAAAATCGCGCCACCCACGATTCGTCTGGATCGATAGCGTCGCGGTCGCGGTAACCTCAACGACGTCGCCGGTCGTTACAGAGCTGACTGCCGAGTATCGCGCCTTGACGGGTCTCGGTGCCTCTTGCTGCTCCGCGACTTGCGCAAGATACATACGTTTCGTGAGTTGCTTGCCGCCGGTGACAAATCTCGCGTCGTCTGCGATGTGCTTGTCGAGATACGACATGTCATGATGCATCACCGCCTGGAGCGTCAACTTCTCCTGAGCCAGGATATCTTCGACAACAAGATCGAGATGCTGGTCGCCAGCACCACTTGCAGCAGCCTGTTTGGTCGCTGACAGATCGACTCCCCTTGCGTCGAGCGTTTCGAAGAAGCACTTGAACTTCTCCATGAGACGCAGCCCGTTCTTCTCGCTGACGTCCTTTTCGATCTTTAAATCGCCCGCAAGCGGTACTCTCAAGGCATCAATCGGCTTGGACGTGAGTACCGGCCGTAAGCGGGCTAGTTCCTCGTCAGACACGGCGGCGGAGAGCACGACCGTCGTCATCGCCGCTCTGTCGAAAATCGTTTGGGCAATTTTAGATTCATTTCCGACATCCGTGACAACCAACGCCACCGGATCGCCAC
>JBKOUP010000151.1:0-3678 GCA_046723495.1 Acidobacteriota bacterium | reverse complement strand
GGCCGGTGCGCCCGTGCCGCCCTCGACACGGGAATGATGCAGCCGCCTCCCGTGTCCATCACTGCGACATGAATAAACGCCGCGTCGTCGTCACCGGGATCGGCATGATCTCGCCGCTGGGCATCGGAAATGAGCCCACCTGGCGCGGTCTCCTCGAAGGCCGCTCCGGCGTCGACCGCATCACCAAGTTCGATCCGACCGCCTACGCCTGCCAGATCGCCGGCGAGGTCCGCGGCTTCGACCCCGAGCAGTGGATCGAGAAGAAGGAGGTCAAGAAGTCCGACACCTTCATCCACTACGCCGTGGCCGCCGCGCAGATGGCCGTCGACGACAGCGGCCTCGACACGGCCTCGTGCGACAACGAGCGCCTGGGCGTGATCATCGGCTCCGGCATCGGCGGGCTGCCGCTGATCGAGGAGATGCACAAGAAGCTGCTCGAGCGCGGCCCCAGCCGCATCTCGCCGTTCTTCATCCCCGGGCTGATCGTGAACCTCGCCGCGGGGCACATCTCCATCCGCTTCACGTGCAAGGGTCCGAGCTCCGCGCCGGCGACGGCGTGCGCCACCGGCGCGCACGCGATCGGCGATGCCTACCGGGTCATCCAGCGCGATGAGGCCGACGTCATGTTCGCCGGCGGGACGGAAGCGGTCGTCACGCCGCTGGCGGTCGGCGGCTTCGCGGCCATGCGCGCGCTCTCCACGCGCAACGACGAGCCGCAGCGCGCCTCGCGCCCGTGGGATCTCAACCGCGACGGCTTCGTCATGGGCGAAGGCGCCGGCGTCCTGCTGCTCGAAGAGCGCGAGCGCGCCATCGCGCGCGGCGCGAAGATCTACTGCGAGCTGACCGGCTACGGGATGTCGAGCGACGCCTACCACATCACGTCGCCGGCCGAGGACGGCAGCGGGATGATCAATGTGATGCGGAGAGCGCTGAAGGACGCGAAGCTGCAGCCGGCCGACATCGACTACATCAACGCCCACGGCACCTCCACGCCCCTCGGCGACAAGGCCGAGTCGCTGGCCATCAAGGGCGTCTTCGGCGAGCACGCCTACAAAGTCGCGGTGAGCTCGACGAAGTCGATGACCGGCCATCTCCTCGGCGCCGCCGGCGGGCTCGAGGCTGCCATCTCCGCGATGGTGGTGAAGGACGACATCCTCCCGCCGACGATCAACCACGAGACGCCCGATCCCGACTGCGATCTCGACTACGTGCCGAATCAGGCCCGCCCGAAGCAAGTGCGCCACGTGCTCTCGAACTCGTTCGGCTTCGGCGGGACGAATGCAACGCTGGTTTTCTCCAAGCACGAATAACGCGCTCCTGCGCGTGGCCGCGGCGGCCTGGGGCTTCGCCGTCGCCATCGCCCTCCTCCCGCACTGGACCCGCCCCGCCCAGCCCGGCCAGCTCCCCGGCTTCGCGACGTCGATCGGCCTCGATGCCAAGGCGCCGATGCACTTCATCGCCGGGCTGATGATCCTGCCGGTCGTCTTCGCGTTTCTGTCGCGGTTTCTTCGCCCGCGTCTCCTGCTCATCGTCTCGATGTTCGCCGCGCTCTGGCTTGCGCTCATCGATCAGAGCGTTCTCTGGACGCTGGCCGTGCCGATCGTCGGCCTCTTCCTCCCGGATCCAAAATTCACACGCCACGACGTCATCCTCATCCCGACGACGCTGACCGTCTTCCTGGCGTTGATCGACCTGACACCGCTGCCGGTCGACAAGAACTTCCTCGTTGCGGTGTTGCTCGTCCTCGTCGTCCGGACCTTCGTCAAGCCGACGTCGTTCCTGTTCTCGCCGCTCGCGCTCGTCCTGCAGACCTTCTTCTTCGGCAAGCAAGCGCACCTCGGCTGGCCGTCGCTGATCATCGCCCTCGGCACACCGTTCATCGTGCGCATCAAGAACGAGCGAAGAGCCGCGGCGATCCTCGCCTTCATCGTCTATCCGATCGCGAGCTACGCGTATCTGGCGTCGACGAACCTGCTCGTGCCTGAGGGAAAGCCGCGCGTGAACTTCTTCGAGGACGCGCACGGCATCGTCCCCGCGGGCGAGATGCTGCGCGGCGAGCGCCCGTACCGCGACATCATCCCCGCGCACGGCTTCGTCGAGGACGGTCTCCTCGACTACGTGGCCATGCGCGCACGCGGCGCGACGCTCGGCAACGCCCTGCGCACGCGCGTCGTCTTCGGTTCGCTCAACGCCGCCGGCGTCTACGCGCTGACCGCCGCCGCGACCGGCTCGGCCGAGGGCGGCTTCTTAGGATTTTTTCTCGCCGCGCTCCTCGGCACGATCCCGACCACGAGCCGCGTCGTGCCGCAGCTCTTCACCCTCGCCATCATCGCCGCGGCGGTGCGTTTGCGACGGCCGTCGCTCTTCGTCGCCGCCGGCTTCGGCGCCATCGTGTCGCTGCTGACGAGCCTCGACTTCGGCGTCTACACGACATTGACGTTGATCGTGGCCATCCTCCGCTTCAGAGCCCCTCTCCCCGCGCCGCGGGGAGAGGGTGGCGCGGAGCGCCGGGTGAGGGGCGCCACTCGCGCCAAACTCCGCGCGCTGCGCAACGCCGCCATCGGCGTCGCCGGCGCGGCCGTCCCGCTCTTCATCGTCTTCGCGTTCCTTGGCATCGCCCGCTCCTTCGTCACGACAACGCTCTTCGAAGTCCTCACCCTCGGCCCCGTCTCGACGATGCAGCCCTTCACCGCGCCCGCCGCGTTCAAGAGCTGGCGCTTCTTCCCCGAGGTCCTCGTGGCCTTCTTCGACCGCGGCGCGACGATGTACGTCGTCTGGGCCTGTGCGGCGATCTTCGCCGCCGTCGCGCTGTCGATGCGCGCCCGCCGCCGCCTCGAGCCGCTGCTCCTCATCGCCGTCTGGATCGTCGCCGGCGGCATGTCCTACGCGGCGCGGCATCACCTCCACTTCCAGTTCGCCGTCGCGCCGCTCCTGGCCGCCGCGGCCTGGACGCTCTACCGCCTGCGCAGCCGCTACGCGATGCTTGCCTTCCTCGTGCTGCTGATCTTCGGGCAGTTCACCGTGCACCTCATCGTCGACGGCTGGGTGCGCACCGCCGAGGGGCCGCTCGAGCCGACGCTCGTCACCGTCGACGATCTGCCGCGCGCCCGCGGCGCCTGGTTCAGCCGCGACGACGCCCGCACCGTCGCCACGGCGCGCAAGTTTGTCGCCCAGTCCCTCGGCCCGGTCGAGACCTTCGTCGACTTCACGAACCGTCCGATGCTCTACTTCCTCCTCGAGCGCGACTGTCCGCTCCGCCAGCTCGGCCCGTCGTGGTACGAGCCGGAGGAGCGCCAGCGCCAGGTGATCGACGCGATCGACGGCAACCCCGCCGTGCGCGCCGCGCTCGTGCCGAACGGCCTCAGCGACGGCACAGGCCTCGACAACGTGCCGAACCAGACCCGCGCGCCGCTGGTCTGGCAATATCTGCAGACGCATTTCACGCCGCAATTCGAAGAGAACGGGATGGTGTGGTGGCACCGCAAGTGAGCGAGTTCCGCCCCGCGTGGTTCCTGCCCGGCCCGCATCTGCAGACGATCTGGGGCCGCCTCGTTCGCCCGCGCCGTCTGGCCAAGCTGCGCCGCGAGGTGATCGAACCGCCCGACGGCGACGAGCTCGTGCTCGATCACCTCGACGGCGACGAGTCGCTCCGCTTCCTGCTTCTGCACGGCCTGGAAG
>JBKOUP010000403.1:0-6295 GCA_046723495.1 Acidobacteriota bacterium | reverse complement strand
CTTTTGTTCCAGTGGCACAAGCGACACGTCCGGATTACTTAATGTCCGGGAACTATCGCTGGCAGAACGGCGGAAGCGCTTCGTGGAGCTACTGCTGCCCTGGCAACTATCCGACCGCGTTCGGCTCGAACTCGATCAATGCCGCGAGCGCCGCGGCGTCAGCGGTCAGTAACTGGAGCTTGGGCACCACGTCGGTGCACTACACGATGACCGGCGAGAACACGTCGGCGACGCACGGCTTTGGGTCGTCGGACAGCATCAACGCGATCCTCTTCAACGACCCCAACAACGAAGTGCCGAGCGGCGGAGTCGTGGCCATCGGCGGCATCTCTCACGTCTCCGGCACGTATGGTCTCGGCGATGGCTTCACGTACGCCAACACCACAGAGGGTGACGTCGTCGTCGCCAAGAACGCGAACATCCCGACCTTCGTCAACCAGCAACTCTTCGTTGCCCTGCTGACGCACGAAGCAGGTCACACTCTCGGTTTCCGACACTCGGACCAAACGGCGGACGGCGGCGCCGCGTGTACGTCACCGTCGCCATGCGCGAGTCCGGGCGCGGCGATCATGGCCCACATCGTCCAGTCGCCGGCGCTGAGCCTCCAGCAGTGGGATCAGGACGCCGTGAACACGGTTTACGGCAATGGCGCGGCCTGCCAGGCGCCGTCAATCACGACGCAGCCGCAGAGCCAGACGATCAACTCCGGCCAGCAGGCGAACCTCAGCGTCGTCGCTGCCGGCACGGCCACGCTGAACTATCTCTGGTACACCGGCACGCCGCCGACCGGCCCGGTCGCGCCGCCGCCGAACACCTCCTCGACGTACACCCCGTCGCCGACGACCACGACGACGTACTGGGTGCGCGTCTCCAACTCCTGCGGCACGGTCGACAGCGCCGTCGCCACCGTGACGGTGAATTCTGGCGGTTGCACGCCGCCGTCGATCTCGACGCAGCCGAGCGGCAGCACGATCACCGCCGGCCAGTCCGCGGCGCTGAGTGTCGCCGCCGGCGGCACGACGCCGCTGTCGTATCAGTGGTACATCGGCAATCCGCCCGACACGTCGAATCCCTTCGCCACCGGCGCCTCCATCAACGTCAGTCCGAGCTCGACGACGACGTACTGGGTGCGCGTGTCGAACTCCTGCGGCACCGTCGACAGCCGCCCCGCCACCGTGACCGTCAACGCCGCCACGTGCAATCAGCCGGTCGTGACGAGCGACCCGCCGGACCAGCAGGTCACGAGCGGCAGCTCCGCCTCGCTCTTCGTCGGCTACATCGGCAGCACGAGCACCGTCGTCTGGTACCAGGGTCAGTTCAACGACCAGAGCCATCCGGTCGGCAACGGCCAGACGTTCAATACCGGGCCGCTGACGTCGACGACGACGTATTGGGCATTGTTGACGAACGGCTGCGGCACGGCGCACTCGCGCAATGTCACGGTCAGCGTCGTCGTCGCCTGCGTCGCGCCGAACATCACGTCGGCCGACGCGACGCCGAAGAACGTCGCGCCCGGCGGCACGGTCACGCTGACCGCGGCGGCCACCGGCACAAGCCTGCAGTTCCAGTGGTACCGCGGTGCCTCGCCCGACACGAGCCACCCCGTGGCCGGCGGCAACACCGCGACCGCCACCGACACGCCAACCGCATCGACGACGTATTGGGTGCGCGTGTCGAACAGCTGCGGCACGAAAGACAGCGCCGCGATCGCGGTGACGGTCGGCGCCGCCTGCACGCCGCCGTCGGTCACGAGCATCACCGCCGACACGACCGTCAGCACGAACCAGAGCGTGACGCTGAACGTCGCCGCGTCAGGCGATGCCACGCTGCACTACCAGTGGTACCGCGGCCTCGCCGGCGACACGTCGAACCCGGTCGGCCTCGACAGCGCCGCGTTCACCTCCGCGCCGCTCTTCGCCGACACACAGTTTTGGGTGCGGGTGTCGAACGGCTGCGCGCCGCCGGCGAACAGCAGCACGGTGCATGTGACGGTGATTCCGGCGCGGCACAGGGCGGCGAGACACTGAGAGAAGGGGATAGGGAACGGGTGACAGGGAACAGGTGGTCTTGTTTCCTGTCGCCTGTCACTTGTTCCCTGTGACCTTGTTCCCTCACATCGCGGCCAACTTCTTCTCCAGCGCCCCGATCATCCGCTCGCTCACCTGCCCGGACGGCAGCGACTTCGCGTACGCGATGGCCTCGCGCAGCGTCGCCCGCGCGGCCTCCTTGTCGCCTTTCTCCGCGAGCGTGTCGGCGCGGCCGCGGAGGATGCCGATCTTTCGCGGTCCGTAGGCGAGCTTGAGCGCGCGGTCGTACGCGGCGAGCGCGTCGTCGTACTTCTTCATCGTCCGGTAGATCAGGCCGAGGCGCGCGGGCGGGTTGTAGTCGTGCGGGAAATCGCGCTCCGACTGCTGCAGCATCGGCACCGCCTTCTCCGGTGTGCCGAGGTTGATGTAGGCGGTGATGCGGTGCGAGTCGTAGACGGCGCGCTGCTCGGCCGTCTTCGCCTTCGCCGCTTCCCCTTCCAGGAACGCCGCCCACTGCGTGGCGATCGTCTTCGCCCCCTCCTCGTCCTTCAGCGCTTTGCGCGTGCCGAGGAGCGATTCGTAGAGGCCGGAGCGATCGTCGCCCGACATGTCGATCTTTGGATCGTCGAGCGAGGCGCGCGTCGCCTTCTCCAGCGACGTCAGGAGTTCCGGACGCTTCGGAACATCCGCCGCGCAGGAGAGCCCGTACGCCGCGACGTTCGCGCCCGAGAGCGTGCCGCGCAGGCGCGGGTAGAGCTCCTCGGCGCGCTGCGCGCAGCGCTCGTTCTGGTTCGACAGCGTCAGGGCCATCTCCAGCCCCTCGGCCGCGCGTCCGAGCGGGCGCCAGCCCTTCGGCGCCTCACCGATGGCGCGGTCGTACTCCTTCGCCGCCTCGTCGTTCTTCCCTTCGTTCGCCAGGCGGTCGGCGCGCGCCAGCGCCTCGTCCGCGGGCGACTTCGTCTTCGACTGCGCCTGGTCGAGCAGCTTCGACAGCTGCCCCACCGTCGCCCCGCCGGCGTAGCGCAGCGCCACCTGTTCCTTGGCCGGGTCGATGACCAGCAGCGTCGGCCAGACGTTGATCGGGTACTTCTTCAAGAAGTCGCTGTTCTTCGAGTTCTCCGTGTCGACCGCGAGCCAGACGAACCGTCCGGCGTACCGCTCGAGCGCCTTGTCCGTGAAGACGAAGGCGCGCATCGAGCGGCACGTGTGTCACCACGGCGCCCAAGCGTCGACGAAGAGGGGAAGATGCTTCGTCTTGGCCCGGGCGATGGCCTTGCCGTAGTCGTTCTCGATGAACGGCAGCACCTCGGCCGCGAACAGCGGCGCGGCCACGAGGAGAGTGAGGATGAGTGTGAGCTTTCGCATACGATCCGATCTTACTTGAGGCTGCGCAGCACCTGGTCGCGATACTGCTTCGCTTTGCGCAACACTTCTGCTTCATTCACGGTCAGCAATTTGCGGTCCCGCATGAGCACGCGGCCGTCGACGATGGTGTCAATTACCGACGACCCCGAGGCCGCGTAGACGATGGCGGACTCGACGGCGTAGACCGGCTGCACCTTGGCCTGCTGCAGGTCGACGACGACGACGTCGGCGCGCTTGCCGCGCTCGAGCGTGCCGATCTTCCCGTCGAGGCCGAGCACGCGCGCGCCGCCGATCGTGGCCATCTCCAGCACGTCGCGCGCGGACAGCGCCTTCGGATCGCCCTTCGACACCTTCTGCAGCCGCGCCGCGCTGGCCATCTCTTCGACCATGTCGAGATTGTTGTTCGAGCCGGCCGGACCGTCCGTGCCGAGGCCGACGTGCATGCCGGCGCGGCGCATGTCGACGACCGGGGCGACGCCGGAGGCGAGCATCATGTTGCTCTCCGGACAGTGCGCGACGCCGGTCCCGCGCTGAGCGAACGTCTTGATCTCGTCGGGCGTGAGCCAGACGCCGTGCGCGGCCACGACGTCGCGGCCGAGGAAGCCGAGGCTGTCGAGGTATGCGCCGGGCGTCATTCCCTTGTGCTTGTCGCCGACCTGCTTGAGCTCGTCCTTCGTCTCGGAGACGTGGATGAGGATCGGCGCGTGGAGCTCCGTGGCCAGCGCGCGCACCTGTCGCAGATGTTCCTCGGAGACGGTGTACGGCGAATGCGGCGCGAGCGCGGGCGTGATCAGCCGGTCGCCCTGCCACTGCTTGACGAACTTGCGGATGTAGGCGACGGCGTCGGCCCACGTCTTGTTGTCGGCGACCGGGAAGTCGATCATCGTCTCGCCGACGACGCCGCGCAGCCCGGCCTTCTTGGCCTCGGCGGCGACGTCGCTCTCGAAGTAGTACATGTCGGTGAACGTCGTCGTGCCGGAGCGGATCATCTCCGCCGCCCCCAGCCGCGTCCCCCAGCGCACGAAGTCCGGCGAGACGTTCTTGGCCTCGGCCGGGAAGATGTAGTGCTGCAGCCAGTCCATGAGATCGCGGTCGTCGGCGATGCCGCGGAAGAGCGTCATCGGCACGTGCGTGTGCGTGTTGACGAAGCCGGGGAGGACGGCGTCGCCCTTCGCGCTGATGGTCTGTTTCCCGGCGAACTCCCTGGCGATCTCCGCGCGCTTGCCGACGCCGACGATGACGCCCTTGTCGATGGCCACCGCGCCGTCGTCGATGTTCGGCCCGGCCATGGTCAGGACCGTGCCGCCGGCGATGACGAGGTCGACTTTCCTGGGGGCGGCGACAACAGGAAGAGCAAGGAAAAGGACGAGAACGAAAGCTCTGCGGACGCTCATGGCGCCGCATTATCTCTCGCGCCGCGCCAGCTCCGCCTCGACGTCGGCCAACGTCACGCCTTCGTTCACCATCAACGCCTCGAGGTGGTACACGAGATCGGCGATCTCCGACACCAGCCGCTCCTTTGTCTCGTGCGCGGCGGCGATCACGACCTCCGTCGCCTCCTCGTTCACCTTCTTCAGGATCTTCGCGCGGCCGGCGTTGAACAGCGACGCCGAGTACGAGCCCTCGGGGCGCTCGGCAAAGCGGGACTGCAGCGTCTCGTAAAGCTTGTCGAGCGTTCGCTGAGGGACGCCGGAGAAGCACGAGCGCGCGCCGGTGTGGCAGGCCGGGCCGCTCGGGATCACGCTGACGACGAGCGCGTCGCGGTCGCAGTCGGGGCTGATGTCGACGACCGCCTGCGTGTTCCCCGAGGTCGCGCCCTTATGCCACAGCTCGTTGCGCGAGCGCGACCAGAACCACGTCTCGCCCGACTCGATCGTTCGCTGCAGCGACTTCTCGTTCATGTACGCCAGCGTCAGCACCTCGCCGGTGCGCGCGTCGCGCACGATCGCCGGAATCAGCCCATCCGTGAACTTCACATTCATCGCCGCACCGGAATCCCTTCGCCTTCGAGATAGTCCTTCACTTCGCCGATCGACAACTTTCGGTCGTGGAACAGCGACGCCGCCAGCACCGCGCGCGCGCCGCCGGACTCGATGGCTTCGCGGAAATCGCGCAGCTGCCCCGCGCCGCCCGAGGCGATCACGCCGATCGTCAGCACGCTCGAGACGGCGCGCAGCAGCTCCACGTCGTAGCCGATGTTCGTGCCGTCGCGATCGACGGATGTGAGCAGGATCTCGCCCGCGCCGAGCTCCTCGGCGCGGCGGCACCAGTCGACGGCGTCGACGCCGCTCCCTTCCTTGCCGCTGCGGACGATCGCTTCGAATCGTCCGTCGACGCGCTTGGCATCGCACGACAGCACCACCGCCTGCACGCCGAACTCCGCCGCGCAGCGCGCCAGCAGCGACGGATCGCGGATGGCCGCGGTGTTGATGCCGACGCGGTCGGCGCCGGCGCGGAGGAGAGCGCGGAAGTCCTCGATGCTGCGTACGCCGCCGCCGACGGTGAGCGGGATGAAGAGCGCCTCGGCCACGCGGTGAACCGTGTCGAGCGCCGTCTTGCGCCCGGCGTCGGTCGCCGAGATGTCGAGGATCACCAGCTCGTCCGCCCCCTCGGCCTCGTAGCGCATCGCGCATTCGACCGGATCGCCGGCGTCGCGGATGTTCGTGAAGCTGACGCCCTTGACGACGCGGCCGTCGCGCACGTCGAGGCACGGCACGATGCGCTCCGGAATCGCGTTCGGCGTGGCCACGCGCGCGCGGGCCTCGCGCAGGTCGATGCGCCGCTCGAGCAGGGCTTTGCCGATGACGCAGTCGACGCCGAGGCGCGCCAGCGAGACGACGTCCGACAATGTCGACACGCCGCCCGAGGCAATGATGCGCAGCGTCGTCTTCAGCGAGCGATAC
>JBKOUP010000192.1:0-4500 GCA_046723495.1 Acidobacteriota bacterium | reverse complement strand
GAGGTGCGCCGCAGCGACGCCGGCATCGACGCCGCGGCGAGCTGCCCGACGACGCCGAAGAGGCGGCGCAGCAGCGGCGCCAGCGCGCGCGAGGCGGCCACGATGACGAGCGGCGCGAGCAGCGAGAAGCCGGCCACAGTGAAGAGGACGGCGACGTAGCCGCCGACGGCGATGCCGCCGGCCGGCGGCAGACGCGAGGTGGCGATGGCCAGCGCGAAACAGACGATGGCGGCGCCGCCGAGCGCACCACGCCGGGCCTGCCCGATGCGCTGCCGCAGGCCCGGGCGGATCAGAAGGCTCGGACGCACGTGGGCCGCTTCGATCGACGGCTGGATCGCCGAAACGACCGAGAGGATCGTGCCGACGGCGATGCCTGCCGCGACGATGCCCGGCGTCAGCACGATGGCCTCGGGCGTCGAGCTGACGTAGAGGGAGTTGATGGTCCGGCCGATGAGTCCGAGGATCGCATAGGCGAGGGCGTTGCCGAGGACGATGCCGAGGACGGAGCCGGCGACGCCGAAGACGAGACCCTCGGCGAGGAACGCGGCGAAGATCTGCCGCGGCGAGGCGCCGAGGGTCTTGAAGACGCCGACGTCCTTCCGCCGGCGCAGGATGGAGATCAGCACGGTGTTGTAGACGAGGAACATGCCGACGAGCAGGGCCACGCCGGCCAGGGCGAAAAGATTCACGCGAAACGCGCGCAGCATCTTCTCAACGCGCTCGTTGCGCCGCGACGGCCGTTCCAGACGCGCGCCGGGCGGGAGGGCGCGGCGGATGGCGTCGAGCGCGGCGGCGTCGTCGTTCGGAACGATGAGGTCGACGCGCGAGAGCTTGCCGGTCATGCCGAAGCCGGCCTGCGCGGTGGCGATGTCCATGACGGCGATCGTGCCGTTGAACGCCGTGGCCGGGCCGCGCGGCTCGAGGATGCCGCGGACGATCAGCGTCTTCGTCACCCCTTCGACGTCGAGCGTCAGCGCCGACTCGAGGCTCCGCCCGTACGAGGCGGGGAGGATCACGGAGTCGTGGGCGAAGAGGCTGAGGTACGTGGCGAGCGACTCGTTTTTTCCCGTGACGACGCGCGCGTAGCGGTAGTCGCGGAAGTGGAGGTCGCTCAGGAGATCGACGGCGAGGATGCGGATGGGCGTCTGCTGCGGCTCGACGAGGCCGTTGACGTCGATGACGGGCGCGAAGCGCACGCCGCGCGGCCACAGCGGCTGCAGGCGCAGGAGGACGCTCTCGTCGAGCGGCGCGTCGGCAGCGATCTGCCAGTTGGCACGGCCGGCGACGGCGTCGACCGACTCGCGAAAGGCGCGCAGGGCGCTCTGGTTCGACAGGGCGATGGCCACGACGACGGCTACGCCGACGGCGATGCCGAGGAGCGTCAGCGCGCTGCGCGTTTTCTCGCGAACGAGGGGACGGAGGACGAGGGCCTTAGCCAACATGTCCATCAGCCACGTGAATCACGTAATCGCCGTACGCTGCGGCGCGCTCGGAGTGGGTGGCCATCACGATCGTCGGCCGCTGCGCGCGGTGAATGGCGCGGATGAGCTCGAGGATCCGCTCGCCGTTGCGCGAGTCGAGGTTGCCGGTCGGCTCGTCGGCCAGGATCAGCGGCGGGCGGTGGACGATGGCCCGCCCGATAGCCACGCGCTGCATCTCGCCGCCGGAGAGCTCGTTCGGATAATGCGCGGCGCGCGCGGCCAGGCCGACCTCGTCGAGCACGCTCCGCGCGCGCGCCTCCGCCTCCGCGCGCCCCACGCGTGCGAGCGACAGCGGAAAGGCGACGTTCTCGATGACGTTCAGCGTCGGAACGAGGTTGAAGAACTGGAAGATGTAGCCGATCGACTTGCGGCGGAGCATCGTCAGCGCACCCTCGTCGAGCATCGAAGTCTCGACGTCGTCGAGGACGATGCGGCCGAGCGTCGGCCGGTCGACCGCGCCGATCAGATTCAGGAGCGTCGACTTTCCCGAGCCGGACGCTCCCATCAGCACGGCGAAGTCGCCGGAGGCGATGTCGAGGCTCACGTCGTCGAGGACCTGCACGGGGGCCGATTCTTCCGTGGCGCTATAGGAGTGACTGACACGATCCAGGCGGATACGCACGGCGGAGGATAAAACCAGAAACCAGAAACCAGAAACCAGAAGGCGCGGCGATTCTGGTTTCTGGTTTCTGGTTTCTGGTTTGCAACCGCGATACGCTTCGCGACAGGAGGTACGCCCCATGGAAGAAACCACGACAGGAACAGCCGCAGAGGGTGGTGGCGACGCCAGCTCCCGCTTCGGCAAGGCCAAGGACTTCGCGCGCGAGAAGGCCGGCGCCGCGTCCGACGCCATGAAGAACCAGTACAACCGCGTGCGCGAGAAGGTCGAGGACGTCGACTTCGGCGCCATCGCCGACCAGGTGCGCAGCTACGTCCGCTCCAACCCGGGAAAGGCGCTGCTGATCTCCGTCGGGGCGGGGTTCCTGATCGGCCTCCTGCTGCGCCGCAGCAGCGACGAGGAGTAACGATGGCCACCACACGAAACGAAGACGATCACGAGCGCTCCGCCGCCGGCATGGACTACGACTTTCCGATCCGCGAGCAGGCCACGCACCTCGGCGCCGCCGTCGCCGAGAACGGCCCGGAGGCGCTGTTCGAGGAGATCGAGAAGATGCTCCCCGACTCCTGGCGCGAACAGATCCAGACCTGGCCGATCGCGGCGGTCCTCCTCGGCTTCGGCGTCGGCGTGTTCCTGGGCATGAAGAAGGGCGACGAGATCATCGCCGCCGGCACCTCGATGGTCACCGCCGCGGCCATGGCCAACGTCACGAACGTGATGGAGCGCGCCACCGGCGGCGCAGCCGAAGATTAAACCTTGCGGCGAAGGCCGCGTCTCCGCACAATAATCGGCGATGGAGACGCGGCCACTTCCGCTCACGCTCGAGCTTCTGCCCGGCCCGCATCACCTTGACTCGCTCGCGGCGGAGATCCACCGCACGTACTTTTTCAAGGTGCCGCCGATCCGCGTGCGCTGGGGCCACAACATCTCCCGCAAGCGCCGCCGCTCGATCCGCCTCGGCTCGTACAACCACCACACGCTCGAGATCCGCATCCACCCGGCGCTGAACTCGCCGCGCATCCCGGCCTTTTTCATCCAGTCGGTGATCCACCACGAGTACCTGCACCACGTCCTCGGCGCGCACCACAACCGGAGATTTCACGCGCACGAGCGGCAGTTCCGCTATCACCGCGAGTCGAAGGAATGGCTGCGGAGGAATCTCTCCGGACTGCTCGGGATCCGGCGCAAACGCGTGATCGCGCAGCGGACGATCGCGCAGCTAGCGCTTTTCTAGCGGGCATGTGTGGCGCGGACTTCAGTCCGCGCGGGCGGGATGAATCCCGCCCCACATTTCTTCACAACCTCAGCACTCACGTCCCCATCGGATACGTCAACCCATACACCACGTTCCCGTGCAGGATATTGAGCACGACGCTGGAGTGCTCCGCCGAGGCCGCCAGCGCCTTCGAGACGTCGTCGATCGTCTGCACCTGCTCGCCGTTCACGCCGACGAGTACGTCGCCCGACTGCACGCCGATCTTCTCGCTGCGTGAGTTGCGGAGGACCTCCTCGATCACCACGCGGCGGTCGGCTTCGCCGATGCGGAGGCCGGCGATGTCCCAGAGGATGCGCAGGCCGAGGTCGCGGGGCGGCTCGGCGGCGCGGACGCTGACGTTGCGCGTCGCGCCGTTGCGGACGATCGTCAAGGGGATCGACTGGCCGGGCGCCGTCGTCGCCGTCAGCGTCGAGAACGACTCGCGCGAGTCGACGGGATGTCCTTCCACCGCCGTGATGACGTCGCCCTGTTGCAGACCCGCGGCGGCGGCGGGCGATCCGCCGAAGACGCGCGATACCAGCGCGCCGCTGCGGGCCTGTGCGCCGACCCGCTTCGCCTCCTCCGGCGTCAGCGTCGACGTCACCGCGCCGATCCAGGCGTTGCGCACCTGACCGTAGCGCAGGATGTCCTGCACGACCTTCCTGGCGCGGTCGACAGGAATGGCGAAGCCGATGCCCTGCGCGTTCGCGTAGATGGCGGTGTTGATGCCGATGACTTTGCCTTCGATGTTTAGCAGCGGACCGCCGGAGTTGCCGGGGTTGATGGAGGCGTCGGTCTGGATGAAGTCGGTGAAGGTGCGGCCCTGCTCGTTCGACGGGACGGAGCGGCCGAGCGCGGAGACGACGCCGGTCGTCACGGTGCCGCTGAGGCCGAACGGATTGCCGACGGCGACGACGGTCTCGCCGATCATCAGGTCGGATGACGTTCCGATCGGCGCGGGCGTCAGCTTCTTCGCATCGACGCGCAACACAGCGAGATCGCTGTCGGGATCGACGCCGATCAACTTCGCCGGGAGCTTGGAGCCGTCGTTGAAGTTGACGCTGATCGACGACGCGCCCTCGACGACGTGGTTGTTCGTGATGATGATGCCGTCGCTCGACCAGACGAAGCCGGAGCCGAGGGAC